>JAFVEU010000031.1 GCA_017475845.1 Lachnospiraceae bacterium
ACCGGGGCCTATGGTCTTATCCAGGAATGCGGCCAGAGGCCTGTTGCACTTTAAGAGCCATCTTCTGAAGGTTACGCCGTTGGTCTTATTGTTGAACTTCTCCGGATAGAGCTTATAGAAAACATTCAGCTCCGTGTTCTTAAGGATATCCGTGTGTATGGCAGCCACTCCGTTTACGGAATAGCCGTAGTGGATATCGATATGGGCCATATGGACTCTTTTTTCGTCATCGATGATCCAAACCCTGCTCTCATCCTTATGCTGCTTCTTTATCCTGTTTGCCAGCTCCTTGATGATTGGCACCAGGACCGGCACCACCTTTTCGAGATACTTAAGAGGCCACTTTTCCAGCGCCTCCGCCAGTATGGTGTGGTTGGTATACGCGCAGGTCTTTGATACCACCGCAATGGCGTCATCCATTGTGAACTCTTCTTCCTGGGTGAGTATCCTTATGAGCTCGGGGATCACCATTGTGGGATGGGTATCGTTTATCTGTATCGCAACATGCTTATGAAGGTCATGGAGATCAAATCCCTTCTCCTTCATTTCATCTATTATGAACCTGGCGCCGTTTGATACCATGAAATACTGCTGGTAGATACGGAGGAGATTCCCCGCCTCGTCGGAATCATCGGGATAGAGGAAGAGGGTCAGGTTCTTAAGCACATCGGTCTTGTCAAAGTCTATGCCGCTCTTTACCAGGGATTCATCCAGAGACTCCACATCAAAGAGATGGAGCTTGCTCAGTCCCTTCCCGTATCCGGCCACATCTATGTCGTACATCCTTGACTTTACGGTCACGTCCCCGAATTTGATGTCATAGCTCACATCGGTCTTATTGAGCCATGAACGGTCATTTATCCAGCCGTCCTTTTCCGCATACTGCAGATGATCCTTAAATACCTGCTTAAAAAGGCCGAAGTGGTAATTAAGCCCTATGCCGGATCCGGGAAGCCCCAGGGTCGCGATGGAATCCATGAAGCAGGCCGCAAGCCTGCCAAGGCCTCCGTTTCCAAGAGAGGGTTCCATCTCCTCCTCTTCAATTTCCGTAAGGGACTTTCCGCTCTCCTTTAAGATCTCCTCCACCTCGTCATAGATCCCGAGGTTTATCAGGTTGTTGGAGAGCAGTTTTCCGATAAGGAACTCGGCGGAGATATAGTAGACCTTTCTGTCCCCGTCTGTCTCCTTTCTCTCTGACAGCTGATCCTTTGTCAGCTGCAGCAGTACATGATAGAGCTCGTGGGAAGTGCACTGATGAATGGGTCTTCCGTAAAGTTTTCTTGCCAGTTTGTCAAAATCAGTTCTGATATCCATAATCCACCTTTTCTGTTTATATATTTGCGATCTCTTTATGATCACAGAATCACATCCTGATAATTCATCCGGACAAGCTCGTGGGGCATGACCACCTGCCTGCCCTTCTCGCCTTCCATGAGCCTTTTAGCCTCTTTCACAGCCGTATTCGCAATATCGTAAAAATCCTGCCTGACGGTATTCATCCCCTGTCCCACATATCCCATAAGGGTTATGCCGTCGAAACCGCAGACCGGATGAAAAACATCCAGCTCCTTCAGGGCATACATGGCGCCTATCGCCATCATGTCGGAAGCGCAGACTATGATGTCCTTGTCCTTTCCCGTGACCATCGCGATATTTCTGGCCTTTGACTCGGAAAAGTCCCCGTACCTGATGCTTAAGGAAACTCCCAGCTCTTCCGCGGCCTTTTTCATGCCTCTGGTCCTTTCGGCCGTCACATAACTGCTTCCCTTTCCGGCTATGTAAAGCACCGACTGGGGTCCGTGTCCCGGCTCCAGCCTGCTTAAGTTTTCGGAAACAGTCTTCACCGCCACCTCGTACTGGGCTTCCGCATTATCTATCCCCACAGAGGTGATGCTGTCCGTGACAAAGGGCGCATCCACTGCCACAAAATAAAAATCCTCTTCATGGAGAAGATCCCTTATCACCCTGTCCTCCTGGGAGAGACCGAATATGATCACGCTCTGGACACCCTGGCTCCTTAGATATCTGGTGATGTCGTCGGCAGTCATGCCTTCTATCATACTGAAAAAAACCGTCACCGTATCCATCCCCAGTTCCTTCGCACAGTCCAGGGCTCCCAGCATGTATTGCATATACACCTGGTCCGCAGCCCTTGTCTGCCTCATGGGATCCATGAGGAGAGCCACCCTTCCTGAATGCTTGGAAGAAAGGGCGGCGGCAATGGAATTCGGGACATAATTCAATTCCTTTATCGCCTGATTGACTTTAAGCCGGGTGGCCTCGGTCACATTGGGGTAATTATTGAGAACCTTGGAAACCGTAGAGATCGCAACCCCTGCATGCTTTGCCACGTCTTTGATAGAAACCATTAAAAGTGAACTCCTGTTCCTGCCACAAGCAAGCCTGTGCGGTGACAATTACTTTTGCCGCTTTAATCATTTTATCATCCGTTCCATGACAACGCAAGAATGATGCCTCCGCCTGTCTCACTGCCGATAATCTTACTTCTTGGCTTTGTTACTGAGCTTTTACTATGATCTCGGGTGCCATGGCCTTGCCCAGCTTTTCTGCCACAAACCCCTTCAATGCCTCATCCTCTATGTCTTTGGACACTTTGATATCCGCCCTGATATGGAAGAGATTGTTCTCTCCGTACTGCAGATATGCCGAAGCCTCCTCTATTCCCGGATAGGACTGTATCACCTTTTCAAGCTCAAAGAGATTTATGAAAAATCTGCCGGAAAGGGTTTCTCTCATTATCGTCCTTCCCGCCTGATAGAGGGCTTCTACATGACCCTCCGGCGTGATCCTGGCTTCGATACCGGTGTCATACATGGTTCCGGGAGAATAAAGACTCTCAATGGTATCTCCGGATCCCCTGACTTCTCTGTTCAGAATGTACAGCCTGCCCCAGGCCCCGTAGGGTTTCTTTAGACCGTATTCATCCAGAACATAGGGTTTAACCCTGTCGTCCTCACTGCCTCCCGGTATCACTTCTTCACCCAGGAACGCATTAAGTCTCGCTGAAGATATCTCAAAATGTTTGGGATAGAGTCTCACTGAGAGATGGTCCTTAAGCTTTCTTACGGAGGTCTCCTCCTTCATGGCTTTCAGCACTTCTTCCATCGCACTTAAGAATACCCTCAGCATATCGCTGTCAAAACGGTTCTCCCAGTACCTCAGCTCATAGGTATAGCCGTTTCCAGCCTGGTATATCATCAGGTGGAAGGGCAGGGAATCCAGCTGTATCTTTATGCCCTCCGCCGGTTCTCCTCCGATCTGCGGTATATCCAGAAGATCACCCTGATACTGTATGAACATTTCATCCGCATGCTGGCTGGATGTATGGGTTTCCATGGTGTGAAGGATCTGATCCGCGTTTCTCTTCAAGAACTCCGCCACGGTCTCATGGGGGATCATCCTGCATCTCATCACATATGTCACAAAGAAGCTTCCCGCAATCTGTACCCATCTCCCATCGGTCCTGCCGTTATGGATGCTGGTGATGACCGTATCATTAAGAGAGCTGAAAAGGCTTATTGTATAGCTGAAGGCACTTAGGAACATGGCATTTTCCGAAACGCCGTACATCCTGCAGACACCCTTTACATCATCCCTGTTCAGTCCCGAGAACTTCCCCTTTATGGAAGCGTTGTGGGCTGTTCCCAGATCGTAGCTGTCCATTTTGGCAAGGATGCTTCTCTTTATCTCACAGCCCTCCAGCTGTTCCTCGAACACCTTAATATCCCTGTCCCTGTAGCCTGCCTTGTCCCACGCCACCTCGTCCAGCAGGTATTCGTAGAAGGAATAATCGGACTTCTTCACTTCCTCATTCATGTAAAGGCTGTTCAGATCCTTTATGAGAATATTCATCGTCATGCCATCGCCGATTATGTGGGCGAGGTCAAAAAAGATATACTTATCATCGTTTACTTCATATAAACCGATGTGATACAGGTTTTCCCCCGGTGTATAGTTAAAGGGGATAAGAAGCTTCTTCCGCTTGTCATCCCACTCTTCCGGTGTAAGAGTGAGCCTCTCAATAGTGATGTCTCTTTTATCATCCCTTGTATTCCAGAGCTTTCCGTCATCCCCGGGTTCTACCCTGTCTCTTAAGATGGGGTGGATGTCAAAGAGCTTCCTGATGGCATCCTCCATCCTGTCAAAGTCTATCTTTTTATCGATCCTGAAGAAGAAGGGAAGATTAGCTGTAGTATTTCCCCTCATTACATAGGCAAAAAACATCTGCAGCCTCGTAAGGGGATATCTGTCACGGATGGAATAATCGACCTCCGGCTTTTCACCAGTATTCTCCCACTTAGCCGCTATTTTTTCCACCGTGGGGTTTTCCATCAGTTCTGTAAGTGTCATGGAAAAACCGCAGGTTTCCTGAAGCCCTGTGAGAAGTATGATACTTCCGAAGGAATCGAGGCCAACCGTGTAGAGATCACTGTCTGTACCGAAGTTCCTGTGTCCCAAAGACTGGGCACATACTTCATAGATCTGTCTCTCCTTTTCATTTTGGGGAAGCTTTAAGCTCTTTTCCATTTCCTTTGAAGCTTCCCTCTCCTTTAAGAATGCATCTCTTATGATCTTCTTTGAAGTGGTCTTCTTAAAGGGCTGGTTCCTGAGTCCCGTGTAGGTGATACGCTTATAAGGAGGAAGCTCCTTATTATGCTTCTTTACTATCTCTTCCACTTCAAGGCGCACATTGTCTATCCCGTTTTCTTCGGCGTATTTGAAGTTCGTGTAGATCTCGCACTTTATGTTGTCATCTTCTCCGTATACCAGTATATCCGATATAAGGGCTTCCGTTTCAAAGCCTTCCTCTATTTCCTCCGGCGCCACATTCTCACCGTTGCTTAAGATTATCAGATTCTTGAGCCTCCCGGTAAGGTAAAGGAAATTCTCATCATCCAGATATCCGATATCCCCTGTTTTCAGCCATCCGTCCTCCGTGAAGGTTTCTGCCGTGATCTCCGGGTCATTGTAATACCCTTTCATCACAAAGGGGGATCTGACCTGTATCTCACCGTTTTCAGCAACCCTTACTTCCACCCGTTTTATGACTTTTCCTGCGGAAGAGATCTTGTCCAGCCTGTCATAAGCCGGC
>JAFVEU010000032.1 GCA_017475845.1 Lachnospiraceae bacterium
AGCTCGCCGCCTAGGGCTGACACAGCATGACGCGCCGTCCCAAATTCACATCCTTGTTCAGTTGGGACTAAAAATCGCATCCATGCGATTTTTGCGCTGTTGGTTGAGGCTCACTAAGAATTTTCGTCGAGATCTGCGCGCGCAAATACGGTACATGCGCCCCACTCCCCGGCTCAAGACATCTTCCCATTGCAAAAGCCCGATCCTCAGAGGGACCGGGCCTTGGTTTAGGGTTTGTTGACAGATTACGGTTTACGTCAGATGGCCTTTATGGTATTTGTTGCTGGATCGTAGAGTACCTGGCCGTTATAGTTGATCTCTCCGGTGATCTCATTTACATCTCCGGATGCTTCGGAACTGAAATCCTTCTTCTTAAGCTTATTTACATTCCCGTCCTGATCGGTAACGGTAAGCTTTTTAACAACCTGCTTGCTGTCGTTATACTTGGTAACGGTAACATTGCTGCTTGTCAGGTTCACCGGCAGCAGGTCAAAAGTTACGGGATACTTCTTAAGCATCTTATTTGCTTTCTTTGCAGCTTTCTTTATCTCAGGATCTGTTATACCCTTTGTATCAATGGTGAGAACGTAGCCCGGCAGCTTATTTTCATTATAGGAAGCATAGGCTGTCATATTGTTTTCGCTGATGGTGCTCCTGAAGAGGGAATCCTTGGATACATAAGCCTTCTTTATATTCTTAAGTGTGACCTTCTTTATCTTAAGATCCACACCGTTTATGGATACGGAGCTCTTGTCCTTATCCACAAGGCTCTCGGTCAGGGCCTTTTTATTTCCCGTATAGAAGGCAGCTTCCTTTGCGAAAGGCTTAAGGACGAGCTTCGCATCCGTTCCTTCGATGGCGGTTTCCCCAAAGATCCTCATGCTCTGTTCAAGAGCCTGCTTCTGTTCCGTGGTATAGGTCCAGTTTCCGTCAGCATCCCTTGCAGCCTCCCCGGACCCCTCTTCTTCGTAGGCCGTACTGCCCATATCTATCATGCCTGCTCCGTCCTTGCGGGCCCAGATAACGTCATCTCCAACGCCGCTTATGGTGACATCAAGAGTACCCCCTTCGGGGATGTAAGCCTTTTCCACTTCAAATACCTGGGTTGAGCCTCCTCCCTTAATAGTAGACTCTTCTGTAAGATCAGCGAGAGGCTTTATGATATAATCTTCCTCCACTTCTTTATCTATGCCATAGGTCTGCTGGCGCTTAACAGTTTCCTGAAGATCGTTTCTCACAAAATCCGCGATGGCAGTATGGGTTCCGCCGATCTTGCCCTTTTCCCGGTCATCTTCACCAAAGGGATTTAAGAGAAACTCGTTATCTTCTCCTCCCCATGTCTCCGGTCCCCTTACCTGCCCCATGACTGCCAGGTTGAAGGAACCAAGCCACCACTGTAAGCCCATGCCAAGTCCGCCTTCCCTTTTTTCCAGGAATTCGGAAAGAGTCTGCTCTGTCATGCAGTCATGTGTTATGACATCCTTCCAGAGATCACATCCCATCCTTCCGGTAAAGTAACCTGCCATCAGGGTTGTTATGGGATATGTAACGGAAACCTCGGGGTCCACCGGGCCGGCATAGTTTCTCAATGCACCGTATTTTCTTACATCCCAGCTTATAGCGGCCACATCATCCGATACCGTCTTGTCCGCAGTGCCGCTTCCGTCCCAGGGAACCACATCCACCATAACGGACTGGGCAAACCACTCATTGATCCATGAATCCGCTGTCTCGCAATAGCCGTCGACTATGTAATGGGTCAGTTCATGGGACATTGTCGCGTAGGGAGGAACTCCCGTAGTCTCATCGTATGTCCATGTCTCGCCGTCAAATTTTGTTCCGAGAGTGCACTGGGCCTGGACATGAAGGCAGTCAAAACATGTAAGGGGCTTAAAGTAATCTTCCGAAGATTCACGGTCCGCTCCCCATACAAAGCCAAGGGTACCATTATTCATAGGCTCGATGATGATCGCCACCTTTTTATCCTTATCTCCCTTTGCATCGCACTTAACGGAATCTCCCGCGACTTCCTCAACCCTTTTTATGAAATTCATGGAAACCAGTTCTTTTCTGATCTTTTCTGCCCTGCTCTCGCTCAGATAAACAGGCGCTTTTTCTCCCTCTTCTTTCTTTATGATATAATCTCCAGCCGGTTCTTCCGTGGTTTCCGAGCCGGCCACATAGCACCAGAGAGTAAAGTCTTCCTCCGTAGCCATGCACTTGTATCTGCGGTAAACTTGATCAAGCTTACTCTTATCGGCTTCTCTTTTGGCCTGAGGCTGGCCCTCGTCGTAATTTCCGGCTGTACCGACAGCAATATCCCCCTCATAGACAGGCGCGCCTTTCATTATCACATCCGCCCCGAGGCCGTAATCCCTGTCATAGCCGTGCCACATAAGATCCCCGACCTCATAGTCTCTGTTCTCGACTATCGTCTTTATCTCCGAGCTGCCCGGATGCTTTTTCTTCCAGGCTTTGAATTTCTCATTCTTTTCAACGGTGGCGCAGCGCACCTTCTCTCCGGCACCTGTCACTTCAAACCGGTCTAAAGAACCCGAATCCCTTACCGCGCTTGAGGGAGTGACCAGATCCACGGTTCCCATATCCTCTTCCATGAAATCCCAGCTCCCGTCATCTTTCGTACCGAAAGGCACCGGATTTGTGGCGATCAGAAGATCCCCTGCACTTACCGTAAAGGTAACGCTCTTTTTTCCTGTTTTTACCTCTCCTGCCACTGCCGGTACGGAGACCAGGCTGCTTACCATAGATGCGGCAAGAGCCATGACAAGAGTTTTTCTGAACCTGTTCCTGAACTTCATTATTTACCCCTTTCTTATGTTTTTTCTGACTCAATGTTACTCTGCGATCGTAATACATTATAATACAAAAGAGCAGGCCTGACGCCTGCCCTCTTGTTCTTTTTTTCAAACCTTATACGGCAGCAGCATTTCCTTTGGGATTGGGACCGTACTCGTTGTCGCCGGGATCACTGTCCTTGATAGTCCAGACAAGAAGGATGATCTCACCGATACAGGGGATGAGAGCGATAAGGATCCAGATTCCCGCCTTGCCTATGTCATGCAGTCTCCTTACGCCTACCGCAAGAGAAGGAACGATAAGTGCAAGTCCGGCAACTCCTGCAAGCCAGGTCACTCCGATGGCATTCCCGATGGCACCGAGAACTGCTGAAACAATGGATGTAAACAGATAAAAATACCAATACTCACTTCTTCTTGCCCTGCCGCTGAAATTTGCATACTTGCTTAAGCAGGTCTGAACGGATTCCATAAAACTCATGATGATACTCTCCTTTCATATCTACATATTCTCTTTACAAAACCCACAGGGCTTCTCCGGATAAAGGGACTTAACCCTCACCCGAATACGCGGAAACCTGTGTATGAAACCGTATTATAACCTCTTTTTATCAAAACGTCAAAAATATCCTGCAGTGCATTTGCTTTTTTAAGCAAAAAACAGCCTTTTCATCACAATCTAAAACATGCAAAATAAACAACTTTTCCCGTGATTGTGCAGGCGCTCATAGGCGTATACGGACGAAATGAGGAAAAGCGGCATCCAGTCCGTAGTGAGTTGGAGGGTGAGTACGGACGA
>JAFVEU010000033.1 GCA_017475845.1 Lachnospiraceae bacterium
AATGTTATCTATGAAAAGTAGCACATCCCTGTTTTCCACATCCCTGAAATACTCGGCCATGGTAAGCCCAGTTTCAGCAACCCGCATCCTTGCCCCGGGTGGCTGATTCATCTGACCGAAAACAAGAGCAGTCTTTTCAAGAACTCCCGACTCCCTCATCTCTGACCACAGATCGTTTCCTTCGCGGGATCTCTCCCCGACTCCGGTAAAGATGGAATATCCGCCGTGCTCCGTGGCTATGTTCGTGATAAGCTCCTGTATCAGCACGGTCTTGCCCACGCCGGCTCCTCCGAAAAGCCCGATCTTTCCGCCCTTTGCGTAAGGTGCCAGAAGGTCTATTACCTTTATCCCTGTTTCAAGTATCTCCTGAACAGGAGACTGGTCTTCGAATTTCGGGGGCTCACGATGGATCACCCACCGCTCTCCCTCCGTGATATCCTCTCCGTGGTCTATGGTGTCTCCGAAAACATTGAAAAGCCGGCCTAGTGTCCCCTTTCCAACAGGCACCCGGATAGGCCCGCCGTTATCCTTTACCGGCATATCCTTATGAAGCCCTTCGCTTTCGGTGAGCATTATACAGCGCACCACTCCGTCGCCGATATGCTGTGAGACCTCCATAACGCCCTTTGCGCCGTTATTATCCACGCTGAGGGCGTCTCTGATGTAGGGCAGGTTCCTTCTGTCCGGGAACTGCACATCAACCACCGGCCCCATTACCTGTATTATCTTTCCTTCGTTATTCCTGCTTTCCATCCTTATGATCCTGAAGCCTTTGCTTTTTTCTTCCTTCTTTGTTTCTGGGCCTTAGCCCCGCTGCATACCTCTGTTATCTCCTGTGTAATGGCCGCCTGACGCACCCTGTTGAATTCAAGGTTCAGGGTATGCAGGATGCTGTTTGCGCTGTCGTTAGCCGACTGCATGGCGGTCATCCTGGCATGCTGTTCACAGCAGAAGGATTCCACCAGCGCACTGAAGATATATCCGTTTATGCAGTTTGGAACAACTGCTTTTATGACATCCTCCGGAGATGGTATCAGCTGGAACTCCTCCTGATATACATCCGCCGGAATGCTCATGACAGTGGCTTCCTTAAGGGGAAGGAGCCTGTGGATCATGGACTCCATTTCCGTACTGTTCACCATAATGGTATAAACTATGAATAATTCCTGTATCTGCTCCGTTTCATATAGCTCCAGGAGCCGCAGTGTTATTACCCTTGAACGGTGCAGTGTGGGGTTCTGCGCCGTATAGAGGAACTCTTCATCTATGGGAATATGCTTGTTTTCAAAATGCTTTCTTCCCAGCTCCCCGACCACAAAAAGCTTCGTGTTCTTGTGTTTGGCCATTTCCTCTTCGGTAAGCTTTAATACATTGTGATTATAGGCTCCTGCAAGACCCTTGTCCGCCGTTATCACCAGAAAGGCCACCGTCCGGTCCTTATCCTTTTCCTCGTCAATGGGACGGAAGAAGGGACTGTTTATACCGGATACATGACGGGCAAGACGCTCTGTCATGGCCTGCATACCGTAGAAATAGGGCTCTGTCTGCTCCAGCTCCTTCTTGGCCTTCCTGAGCTTTGTGGAAGAGATCAGGTACATGGCATTGGTGATCTTCTGGGTTTCCTTTATGCTGTTTATCCTGTTCTTAATCTCTTTAGTACTGGCCATAGGACAGAACCTGCCTTATGCTTCTTTCCACTCGTTTTCCTTATATTCACTGACACCGGACAATATCTTTTCCGTCAGCTCCTCATCCAGGATCTGACGCTGTTCCAGAGTCTTGTTGATATCTCCGTGAACCTTCTCCATATAGGATAAAAGTCCCTTCCGGAATTCCTTTATCCTCTTTAGGTCGATGCCGTCCATCTGCTTGTTATTCGCAGCAATAAGCAGTATGACCTGCTCTGCCATGGTAAAGGGATGCTCCAGGGGCTGCTTCAAGAGCTCCATAAGGGTCTCTCCATGGACCAGCATCTGCTTCGTTGCATAATCCAGATCGGATGAGAACTGGGTAAAAACAGCCATCTCCCTGTACTGGGCCAGATCGATACGAAGGGAGCCCACCGCCTTTTTCATGGCCTTGTTCTGGGCCGCGCCACCGACTCTGGATACGGAGAGTCCCACATTTACCGCCGGTCTCTGTCCCTCGAAAAACAGGTCTCCCTCCAGGAATATCTGTCCGTCGGTGATAGAGATGACATTTGTGGGGATATAGTCGGAAACATCTCCTGCCTGGGTCTCTATCACGGGAAGCGCCGTCATGGACCCTCCCCCCAGCTCCTCCGACAGGCGGCTCGATCTCTCAAGAAGCCTGGAATGAAGATAGAATACATCTCCGGGGTAAGCTTCCCGCCCGGGTGGACGCCCGAGGAGCAGGGATATGGATCTGTATGCTACCGCGTGCTTTGAAAGGTCATCATAAACTATCAGTACATCATCACCCTTATACATGAACTGTTCGGCCAGAGCCGTTGCGGAATAAGGCGCTATATACTGAAGGGGTGCCGGGTCACTGGCGGTTGCGGAAACAACCGTGGTGTATTCCATGGATCCGATCTTCTTAAGGGTGGATACTATCTTCGCCACCGTTGATGCCTTCTGGCCGATGGCTACATAGATGCACTTTACCCCCTTGCCCTTCTGATTGATGATGGTATCAATGGCAATGGAAGTCTTTCCGGTCTGTCTGTCACCTATGATCAGCTCTCTCTGTCCCCTGCCTATGGGGAACATGGAATCGATGGCAAGTATCCCCGTTTCCATCGGCACTCCCACCGGTTTTCTGTCCACTATGCCCGGAGCCGGAAACTCTATGGGTCTGTGGCTCACGGCTTTTATCTTTCCCTTGCCGTCTATGGGATCTCCAAGGGCATTTATGACCCTGCCGAGGAAAGCATCCCCTACCGGGATACCGGCTCTCTTGCCGGTACGGACGGCGCGCATGCCCTCTCTGATGTTCTGATCCCTTCCGAAAAGGATACAGCCCACCTGATCGGTCTCTATATTCTGGACCATTCCTCTTGTGCCGTCATCAAAGACCACCACTTCTCCGTAAACCGCATGGTCAACACCCCGGAGAAAGGCGATCCCGTCACCTACAAACTCCACTGTGCCGACTTCGTTTGACTCGGCGTGGAGCTCGAAATCATTGACCTCTGCCTTTAATATGTCCAGCAGATCCTTCTCATCATACTGGGTCTCGGCGAGCACCGTCTCAATGAGTTTCTCAAACTGGCCGGTCCTGCCTGCCGTACTCCAGTCATAGATAAGACTTCCTGCGGCAAGGACGAAACCTCCGCCGATAGCTTTATCCTCTATAAGCTCCAGAGAAACCTCTTCCGCCCCCAGCTTCTTCTTAACGAATTCCTTAAGCCGGAAGATCTGGCTGTCGGAAGGCTTTGTCACATATTTAAGCTCGGCATTCACGGCTTTTTTTCTTTCCACGGCATCAGTTGCCATCTTCTTCTCCCGCCTTGCTCAAAAAATCTTCCAAAAGGCTGTTATCTGTTTCAGCGTTGTTACTGCCCGCTGCGATCTTCCTTGCGGCAGCGGAAACTATCTCCGCGATCTTTCTCTCCTGCTCGGCATCCCTCACAGCAGCTTCCATCTCGGCCTTCCTGCCCGCATCTTCTATGATCTGCTCAGCCCGCTTATTTGCATCATTGATTATCCGGTCGTACTCTTCAACCGCTTTCCTGTTTGCCTCGGAAAGCCTGGTCTTCTCAGCTTCCTCGATCTCCGCCACTTTTTCGCCGTATTTTCTTTTCAGTTCTTCGGCTTCTTCAGCGGCCTTTTCCGCATTTTCCTTGTTCTCGACAATGCGGCGTGCCCGTTCCTGCAGTATCTTATCCACAGGCGCAAAAAGGAAACGCTTTAGGATAAAAAACAATATAAGGACATTGGCAATAGTAAAAGCTATTGATGCCGGATGTATGGAAACGATCCCCATGGATCAACCTCCTTTATAAGTATCACTTTCCAAGTACAAATATGATAAGAATGGCCGTAACAAGTGAATATATGGCGGTAGCCTCTGCAAGGGCCGCTCCCAGGATAAGGGTGGTACGGATCTTTCCTTCTGCTTCCGGCTGTCTTGCTACCGCATCCGTTGCCTTAGCGGTAGCGATACCGATACCCACGCCTGCTCCGATACATCCAAGTGCTGCGATTCCTGCTCCCAAAGCTGTTAAACTCATTGTTATCCCTCCTGTTCTACTGCTTCGCTAATGTATATGGACGTAAGAAAAACAAAAACATATGCCTGTAAAAGTGCATCAAATATCTCAAAATAGCAACTGAACGGAATGGGGATCGCAAGAGGAACCAGGATCTTTAATAGCTCCATGATTATGAACCCGCCGAAGATATTGCCGAAAAGTCGCATACAGAGTGAAAGCGGTTTGATTATGATCTCAAGGATATTGATGGGTGTGATCACTGCGATAGGTTTCGTGAAGGACTTAAGCCATCCCCCAACGCCTTTCCTGTGGATCCCTGCGATCTCAACGATGACAATGCTCATAAGAGCCAGCGCTATGGTCACGTTCAGATCCTTTGTGGGAGGCTTCATGAAAGTATATTCATCAGAAACGGCAGTCTCGATAAGTGCCGAAAGATTTGTAAGTCCGATAAAGAAAAGCATGGTGACGGTAAACCAGGAATAGCCGACAGCCTCGTCCCCCAGCATACTATGGGTCAGATCCCTTACCCAGGTCACGAATGCCTCAACAGCCAGCTGTCTCTTCCCGGGATTCTCAACGGTAAAACCCCTGGTGAGGAGAATGCAGGCTATAAGAACGATCACCAATAAGATCCAAGTATTTACTATAGACTCCGTAATGATTACGGGGCCAATGGAAAAGAGGGGTTTGACCCCAAGTTCTTCTACAAGTTTTTCCCCCAGATCCAACTCTCAGTTCCTCCCCGGATGTCCGTATCAATGTAAACCACTACATCAGAGCATTATACTCCTTTACGGAGCAAAGGTAAAATGGAAATTTAACAGCGGTTAAAACAGTTCATATACCGCATATACAGAAGTTCCGGAGGGCTCCGGTGTTTTGCCGGTAAGCTTCTCTGTTATGGAAAGCGCCATGGTGTTTACTGCCTGAAAAACCAGGGGGTCTGAACCGTAACCGTTATTCTCCACCGCCTCAAAGAAGGAACGGATCAAAAGCATCAGCTGCTTATAAGCATTGTCCCTGCTGTGAAGAAAATCTATTATGATCCTGTCCTCGTGAGCGGAACAAAGGACTGAAGCCGCAACTTCTCCATGCTTATCAAATACCGACAGGCTGAGATCCCGTAACAGCGCATTGTCCTTTAAGGAATTTACGGGATATCCCCCCTCTTCAAGAAATTTAAGCACTGCATTGGTTTCCTTCCGGTCCGTTTCCGAAAGCGAAAGCACCGTCCCGGGATAGTCCCTGCCAAATACCCACTCCTTTGAAAAATCGCTGTTTTTTACCTCTTCAATAGTGAAGGTGTAAACAGAAGGCTCATAGACCAGGAAAAACCCCAGTGACAGTAAAAAGGCCTCCAGCTCCTCCCCATTCCTGAGATAATCCGCAGTAACGAACCTGGCGCCGGCAGCTCTGGAAAACATGATGATATTTTCAACCAGCTCCCGTCCAAGCCCCCTCCTTCTGAAGGAAGGCGCTATAAAGACGGAATGCAGCATGGCTTCATCCCCTGTGAGACTAAGAACAGCCGTTCCCGCTGCCTCATCCTCCTCCATAAGTCCCAGATCGATCCTCTCGCCCTCTGTGAGGTATCCGGGCTCAAAGATCATATTCCGGAAAAACGGACGGCTGGTTTCATCGATCTCTATGATCTCCATATGATCACTCCTTCGGCACGATCTCTCCGTCCTTTATCTCCAGTTCTCCCAGCTCAGCCAGAACCTCGCTGCGGAAATTCAGTTCTTCTTCATCCTGGAATCCCACGAAGAATACCTTCTCGATATCATCCCTGTTGAAGAAGTAGTTGTTGTCTTCCCCTGTCATTCCCAGAGGATATATGCAGCCCACGTAGTCGTATATCTCCTCCATCGCATCATTTGACAGGATCCTTCCCATTATCATGAGCTTTGTTTTTGCGCCCCTTAATAAAACTACCGATCCGATGGGCAATAAGTTTTCGTACATGATCCTTCCGCCTTTCATATGATTGTTTGTTGCTGTGTACTGCGGTTCCCTTCCGCCGGACGTTTTTTATCTATTTTCCGTGGCTGCTCCGCGGCCGCCACAAACTCCATCTTCTTTTGGGTTCCTCATGCTTTTCTTCGATCTCAGGATCCTTCTCTTCCTCGTCTTCTTCCGCATCCTCTTTGAGCAGGCCGGCAGTCACGTCTGCCGCGGATTCCTCATCTTCTTCCTCTTCCTCGTCTTCAACCCTGTCAGCTGCAGCTCCTTTGTCTTTTTCCTCGGTCTGCTCCGTCTTGTGCCTGCTGAATTTTGAAAAGCCCTGTTTTACTATGGCGTCCTTAAGCTGATCTACCCAGTAGCTGGCATCCAGATCCAGGTCCAGCTTAAGACCAAGTCCCAGTGCTGCCCCGACGCTGATCCCCAGGCTCCCGTCTTTAGCCCAATACCCTCCGAGAGAACCGGAAACGGATCCGGCCTGCCCTGAAATGGTAACACCAAGTTTTATCCCTAAAATGGTAACTGACGCTTTAACCTTTCCGGTTGCCGCAGAAGCCTGTCCTCCCAGCATACCTGCGACACCGAAATGTTTTTCTCCGTCCTCGGTTTCAAAGGTACCAACTTTGGCGGCAACATTTCCCGATGCCGATCCCACTTCTCCCTCGAAGGAGATCTCCGCGCCAAAAAGCCCCTTCTTTTTAGCGGAAACAGCCCTCTCCTTATCCTCCTTGCCGCCGGCTGAAGTGGCAGACAGGCCAAATTTCGATCTGAAAAGGCAGGCTGACACACTTCCGGTGGCTCCTGCTTCCAGATCCCAGGATTCTCCGGGTTTATAGGAAAAAGCTGCTCCGACGCTTCCGGTTGCTTTAAACTCCCCTACAACCGCTTCGGCATAGGCTTTTACAACACCGTCCCGGCTCTGGTAATAATCGTTTATCTCCACGCCTCTTAAGGTCACGCCGGCATTTATGGCTGAACCTATCGTTACGCTGCTTTTTTCCGCATCAGCCTTTCTCAGGCTGTTATTATGCTCTCTGCTTTCGGTTTCCTTAGCCAGTGATCCGTGGGTAAGGCTTGTCCTCTTCGTACCCAGAGCCACATATGCTCCCACGCGTCCCGGATCCGGGCCCACATCCTTTCTCCAGAGCCCTTTCCCTTCAGTGACCCGTTTTACTCCCTGCTTTTCAAGCACTTTTAAACGGCGGATGGCATCCAGATAATCTGCCAGATCATCCCTTCCGTCCGACCTGCATTCCGCAATCTTCTTTGCCAGGCCCTCAGTGGTCATCCATTTGGTATCGGACTGTCGCATCACCATATAGAAGGGACTGCTGATTATATCCATTTTTGCCCGGTAAAAATCAAGCTGTCCAGCAAACTTTTTTGATTTCGCGATAATCTCATCCGCATTGTCCAGGGCGGCAAGGCTGGGAAGAGTCATAAGCGAAGCAATCCTCGCATATTTTTCCAGGGTCTTATACCGTTCGTCGAAGGTCTTTACGAATTCCTTATCATCAAAATAATCGACGAAATCCCTGCTGCAGCGCATCATCTCATCAATGTCTGTCAAAACCTCCGAAAGCTTGACCACCGGCTTTGCACTGACGGCGGCTGCACCGGCAGCGGAAAGGGGCGAAGCATCATCCTTTTGGGAATTAGCCTCAAGAACAGCCTTGCTGTAGATCCGCTTTAATCTGGCTTCCAGAACCGGCAGCTTACCGGTAGTAGTTGTTGTTGTGGTGGTTGTTGTAGTGGTTGTGGTGGTTGTGGTGGT
>JAFVEU010000034.1 GCA_017475845.1 Lachnospiraceae bacterium
AGGAGATGATGAAGATAAAGGATCTCTTCACCCGATTCGGAGGCCACGCCATGGCCGCCGGACTCTCACTTCCCCGGGAGAACCTCGGAGAAATGAGGAAGAGACTTAATGAAAACGTATTCCTCACAGAGGATGACCTGTCGGTAAAGGTTCAGATAGACATGGAGCTGCCCCTTTCCTTTGTGAAGGATTCCCTTATTGAAGAGCTCCGGATCCTGGAACCCTTCGGCACCGGAAATGAAAAGCCGGGCTTTGCTCTGAAAAATGCTTTTCTTTCCGATATCAGGATCTTCGGGGAAAACAATAATGTGCTGAAAGCCGTTATAAATGACGGGACCGCCAGGTTCGACTGTGTGTATTTCGGTCAGGATGCCCTTCAAAGGAAGGCTGAACTGGAGGGCGGAAGAGAAGGTATAAAGGTGGTCTACAGCCCGGAATTCAACGAATACCGGGGAGTCAGGACCATTGAGATACAGATAAAGGGATTAAAGTAAGGAACCGGAGAGAAGCGCGGCTTTGCCGTGGCTCTCAGAAACGCAAGTGAAGGAGATCTATGGAATTTAAGAGGATACTTGCCATTGCGGGGATCGTGATACTGGTACTTATGTATCTTTCAACCTTCGTGCTGGCCATAATGAACCATCCCGATACCGGGCGCCTGCTCATGGCATCCATTGTCTGCACCGTGTTCGTGCCGGTGCTCATTCATCTGTTCCTTATGATGAATAATGCGAGGAAGGGAAAAAATGTGTTTGATGACCCCTACTCCTACAGGGAAGAGGGTAAAAAAGATAATAGCAAAGGAGAAAGCTGAAAATGGCTACATTACTTGAACAGTGGACCGGAATGGCATATTCCGAAACAGCCGACAAGGGAGAGCTTAAGAAGCTCTGGCAGGATTATTTCCTGAAGGAAAAGGAGATCTACATAAGGCTATTAAAGGATCCCGGGGAAAGAGAGAAGGGAACGGTAAAGGATCTGGCAGAGAGATTTGATGTGGATATCATGACCATGACGGGTTTCTTAGACGGTATAAACGATTCCCTGAAGGAATCAAACGACATACAGAACATGGATGAGGACACGGAAGTGTCCCTGGATTTCGATGAGGAAAAGCTTTATAAGAACATGGTGGCCGCAAAGGCAGACTGGCTCTATGGTCTTGAGGAATGGGAGGGTATCTTCACCGCGGAAAAGAGGGAAGAACTCTATAAAGAACAGAAAAGATCCGGAACCTTTGTCCGTGAAGGGAGAAAGATCGGCAGAAATGAACCCTGTCCCTGCGGTTCGGGCAAGAAATTTAAGCAGTGCTGTATGGGAAAAGGGATCTACGATTAAAAAATGGTGAAAACCGGCAAAAAAGTGTCGTGTGATATACTATTTCTGACGCTAAAATGTCATTGTTAATTTTTTGTGAAAATGCAGTGTTTACTGTTAAAAACGGTGTTGAACTATGCTATAATGCCGATATAGAAGGGGAGAGGCTGCCTATCACCTTTTGACCGGCGGGTCACATGACGATCCGCAAGTTTTAATATAGTGACACCCAGAGGAGCGTATTGATAAAGACGCCGGGGGAAGACTCGGAAAGAGAGCAGCAGATTTCTGCAGCGTGGAAAGGAGCGTCGAAATGGTTAAGAACAAAGCGAGCTACAATGTACTGAAAGCGATCAGCATAGGTCTTGCTGCATCCATGGCTTTAATGCCTACAGCTACCGTGTTTGCCGATGACGGTGACTCAAATAAGAGGGAGCGCAGGCACAGCAGGGGGATCGAGAGATCGGATTCCGGACAGGAACATAAGAAGAGTCATCACAGCGAACGCTCTGAGGAAGCGAAGCAGGAGGTCAGCGAAGCAAGACAGGAAGCTGTTGCTCACTTCAATGAATATCATCCTGTTGAAGAGAATACAGAGCAGCAGGCTCCCGTTGCGGTAGCTCCGCAGACAGAACAGCAGGCTCCGGCTGTAGTCACCCCTCAGCCTGAGCAGCAGGCTCCAGTCGTTGCGGATATCCAGCCTGACCAGCAGATACCGGCCGCCGGAGATACACAGCCCGGCCAGCCTGCTGATGCGGTCCAGCCCGTAAACGGTGCGGAACAGAATGCAGTCAATCCTGCCGACAATATTTCACCCCATCTCGGAGAAGCAGAGGAAGCTCTCGGCAATATCGTTGAGGATGTAAATGCTGCAGATAATGCCATAGGCGATTCTGATGGCGTGGTTGAGACCGACGGCTACATTGTTAGTCAGAAGGATGGCGTTACGGTCGTTGCTAAGGATCCCACCTTTGAAGCGGGCGGACAGGATGCTGTATACGGTGATGCCAATGACCTGGTTGATTATGTCAACGGTTATGTGGACAGGAATCTTGTAGATAATGATAAGGAACACTTTGACGATGGAGAAAAGCATGTAAAGGGTGAATTCGAAGCCGGACAGGCTTCTTCTGCTGCCGGTGATGCTAAGGAAAAGACCGGAGAGGACAAGGATACATCCGGAAAGACCAATGATGATGTTCAGAAGGCAGCTTACGATAAGGCTGAGGACGGCACCTATCGTGGTATCTACGACACCCAGGAAGAGTCCGATGCAGCCAGGGCGGCTGCAAGGGAAGAGCTTAAGGGTATCCAGACTATGCTGGACGAAGGCCAGGAGAAGCTGGATGATGCAAAGGATAAGCTTGATAATGCATCGACAGTTCTCGACAAAGCGCAGAAGGATCTTGACCATGCAAAAGAGCTTGCTGAAGATGCCAAAGTTAAAGAAGAAGCCGCCAGAGCAGCATATGAAGAGGTCCTTAACGATCTCGGTCCCAGGGGAGAAGCCTGGGATTATGATGAGGAAACCGGAGAATATACTGTCTATGACAAGGTATCAAAGGACAGCGAGATGGGCAAAGCCCTTTCGGAAGTGGGGACTGCCTATAAGAACGCCCAGGACCATGCAAGTGAAGCAGCCGATAAGGTAGATAAAGCGGAAGCTGTTGTAGTGGATGCCAAGGAGGGAGTCCAGGAAGCCAATGCAGGCGCAGCCCAGACCATCAAGGATCTCACAGAGGTGGCCAGGGAGGCAGCAGGTGACGCTTCAAATAAATTCAGCGGAAAGGGCATATATGAAGAGGGCAAGACCGACATCAAGCCTTCCGATCTCCAGACCGTAAAGGATAAAGACGGCAATACCGTAAAGGATGAATACGGCAATGATGTATATAAGGTACAGGCATCAAACGCTGATCTGGATTCGCTCCTCGAACAGATAGTGCAAAAGCGAAGCGAAATAGAGGCAGTAGAGGATAAGACAAATTACAACAATAAGAACACAGTTAATAATTATTTAAACGATGTCCGCGATATCACAAAGCTTATGCTGGAATACACTCTCGCATATGAGGGAGCAACGGGTATCGATGCCAACGTAGCTACCAAGGTGACCGGTAAGAATTATTTCAAGGTTGAATATAAGGATGCTGCCGGAAACGATTGCGTTAAGTACTTCAATTACATGGTAGTGAAAACCGCAAACGGCAATAAAGGTGACTGGGATAAGTATAATGAGAACAGCCATGTGCTCCTTGTTGAGATCGATCCCGCTACCGGGAAGAGCAGCATGCTCTGCAGCGAATTCGGGCTCAAAAACAAGCTGGATGCTTACCAGAAGGAAGTGGAAGGCCAGAGGAGCGATCTGAATGATGCTGTGACAAAGTACAATAATGCGGACAGCCTCATCGGTTCCATTAATGAGCTGGATAAGCTTCTTACAGATGATGATGGGTTCTCCTGGAATAAATCCGAAGACTGGAGTAAGCAGGCCAAGACTGCAAGTGAAAAGGCCGAGGCCTACGGCAAGGATGCAGAAAACCTGCAGAAGGAATATGATGCCCAGAAGAAGCTGGTTGGCGATCTTCAGGATCTTACCACAAAGATCCAGGCTCTCAGGACAAGCATTTCCAATGGAGATTACAACTACACGGATACCAGCGGAAAGGCATGTAAGAATAACGATGCCAAGAAACCTAACAGACTGCTTGCATACTATCTCCTTCAGTATTCATTCATTGAGGAGTACAGTAAGTATGGCGAAGTAGAGGTGGGAGATTTTAATCCCTCAAACTGGAGTAACCCCGGTAATATCGATAATAATTACGGTAAATTCACGATCACATACACGGATACAGATGGCGTAGTGCATACGGATGAGACAGTATACTTTGACTATAACGCGATCTATGCGAACGGCGAGATCGTAAACTTCAGCGGAAACGAGTACAACAGCCTTAAAAATAACGGAATTATAGACCATATCGATGTTCTTGTGAAGACTCCTGCAGGCGCTGAAAACGCCTTTGACGGTACCTTTAGCGGAAAGGGCTCGTCAACCATAACGGATACCCAGTTTGGCAACGATATGACCGATGCCGACAGGAAGCTGGAGAATTTAAGAAACCAGCTGACAAACGCCAAGAACGCCGAAGCCTATGCTAAGCTTATCGCGGAGCAGGCGTCTGCCAAGGCTCTGGAAGCAAAGGTTTCCGAGGCCAAGGATAAGGTTGATGCAGCAAAGCAGGCTCTCATGGAAGCAAGACAGATCAACAGCCTTAATTCCGCACTTATCGAACAGCTGACGCAGGATCTGAAGGATGCACAGGAAGAGTATGCAGCTGCTCAGGGTGATTATGATAAGGCAGGTGAGAATCTTGCGGCCATACAGGAGTCTTACGATTCCATACAGGCTGCGGTAGACGATTATGTGAATGCCTTCAAGGTTAAAGAGGTTACGATGACCGATCCCGAACCGGAACCGGAGCCCGAACCTGAACCGGAACCTGAACCTGAACCGACACCCGAACCGGAACCCGAACCGACACCCGAACCCGAACCGACACCGACACCTGATAATGTTCCCAGAGGCGGCGGCGGAAGAGGCGGCAACGGCGGCGGTGGCGCCGGCGGCGCAGGTGATGCTGCTGCACCCGGTGGTGGAGCCGGCGGTGCAGATGCAGCTGCTACTTTCTTTGCGGCAGGAGCGCCCACTGGCGGAGCTGCAGTTGAGGCTATTGCTGATGCCGGAGCTGCAGGCGGCGGAGTATTTACTGACGGTACTGTTTTTGCTGCTCCTGCAGGCGGAGCCGCTGATGGCGGCGTGGCTGCTGACGGCGGTGCCCTTATTGAAGGCGGAGTTCTGGGAGACAGGATGGCTCCTGAGGCACCTGTGATGGCTCCCGAGAGTGAGGTTCTGGGAGACAGGCTTGCTCCTGTAGCAGACTTCAGCAGAGGATCGCTCTTTACAGAGGAAGGACTTAAGATCCCCTTCATGTGGTGGATTGTTATCCTTATCCTCGGTGCCAAGGGTGCTGCGATGTTTGCAGAGTCAAGGAAAAAGAAGGAGCCGGCTGTTAAGGAGGACAATAAATGATACTTGAAGCAGAAGTAACCAGCGAAAAGCGTAAGATCGGCAGAGTTGAGTTTAAGGCTCCCAGCGTGGTTGTTCTCTGTGATACGGGAGAGACCCTTTATGTTCAGGTTGAGGATGCCAGCCCCAGGGGAATGGGCCTCTGGATGAAGGAAGACCGCCCGGATATAGAGGGAAAGGATATAATCATTGTAGCTGATACAGTGATCATGTACGCCTTTGTAGCCCGTGTCGTAAAGAGAGATGACGGTACCTATACGGTAGGTATAAGCGCAAAGAAATTTACGCCCGAGGTTCTGGATTATCTCTTCAGTCATATCGGAGATCCGGATGATGAATAAGGGGAATATGACCCCTTGACAGATGTTTCATATAGTGATATTTTATTTGAGTGCGTAAACAAAGCAGGGCATCAGCCCTCACCCTGTAGCGGAAGCTGACAGGTGTTCATGATAGCTCATTATGGACGGTACAGCTTTGTTGTGCCGTCCTTTTTTACAGGGGCTGATTCAACAGGAGGGAAACACAATTAGCGATTTATTTATCAATGAACAGATCAGGGACAGAGAGATAAGACTGATTGGTGAAGATGGTGAGCAGATGGGTATAATGCCCACAGCCGAGGCCTTAAGGATGGCGGATGAAGCCGGACTGGATCTGGTTAAGATCGCTCCGGGAGCCAAGCCTCCGGTCTGCAAGATCGTGGATTACGGCAAGTATAAGTACGAGCAGACCAGGAAAGACAAGGAGGCCCGCAAGAAGCAGAAGATCATCGAGGTCAAGGAGATCCGCTTCTCACCGAATATCGATACCAATGATCTGAAGACCAAGAGCAATGCGGCCAGAAAGTTCCTTACCAAGGGGGACCGTGTGAAGGTTACCATGCGTTTCCGGGGAAGGGAAATGGCTCACATGAATTCCAGCAGACATATCCTGGATGAATTTGCCGAGGCTTTAAGTGATATTGCAGTTGTGGAAAAACCCGCTAAGGTAGAGGGCAGGACTATGACCTTACAGCTTGCCCAGAAAAAATAACGGAGGTAAGAACAATGCCAAAGATGAAAACCAGCAGAGCTGCAGCAAAGCGGTTCAAGGTTACGGGAACAGGAAAGTTAAAGAGGTTCAAGGCTTACAAGCGTCACATCCTTACAAAGAAATCGCCTAAGACCAAGAGGAACCTTCGCCATTCAACTATTACGGATGCATCAAACGTAAAGAATATGAAGAAGATCCTGCCTTATCTTTAAGGCACATTCAGGCGGGGCTTAAAAGCCCGGGATTAATTTGAGGAGGATATAATAATGGCAAGAATCAAAGGCGGCTTGAACGCCAGGAAAAAGCATAACAGAGTATTAAAGCTGGCAAAGGGATACAGAGGCGCAAGATCTAAGCAGTACAGGGTTGCAAAGCAGTCGGTAATGCGTGCCCTTGCATCTTCTTTCGCAGGAAGAAAGCAGAAGAAGAGAGACTTCAGGGCTCTCTGGATCACCAGGATAAATGCAGCTGCAAGAGCTAACGGCTTAAGCTACAGCAAGCTTATGTACGGCTTAAAGGAAGCAGGCGTTGACATCATCAGGAAAATGCTTTCCGAAATGGCTGTAAATGATGCAGAAGGCTTTAAGACACTTGCAGAGCTTGCAAAGTCCAAAGCTTGATGATATAATCTACTGGTTACCGGCCGCTGGCCGGTAAAACGCAGGAATGGCGGAATTGGCAGACGCGCAGGCTTCAGGTGCCTGTGGTAGCAATATCGTGAGGGTTCAAGTCCCTTTTCCTGCACTTGAATGGCTGTCCACCGGGCAGCCATTTTTGGAAAAGACCTGGGGTATTGGGGATTCTTTATTTATGAGGTAATCATGCTTCTCCGGTCATCACAGATCAGAAGGACCGTGGTACTCTTTCTGGATATCATCGGTATTCTGATAGCTTTTATAATTTCATGGCACATGAGGTTCCAGGGGCAGTATATGTGGATGGAAAACGATCTGTATATTTCATCCCTGATACTTATTGCCCTTTTCTACCTTATAATCTTTGTTTTCATTGATAATAAGCGTCCTTCGGTGGTGAGGCAGTCGCCTTTCGAACTCTTTGTCTCGGTGGCTTCCAACCAGCTTATCCTTATGGCAGCCTATGTCAGCTATCTTTTCGCAATGCAGTTAGGAGATATGGTTTCCCGTTACGTAATCGGTTTTACCTTCCTTTTTGCCTTTGTCTTCGACTATATCCTGCGGATCATCTTCAGGGCTCTGCTCATAGGCTATTCCAGGGACGGAGAGAGGATAAACAATGTGATGCTTGTCACTCTTTCCTATCTGGCAAAGGACATTATCGCTGAATTTGAAAAGAACCAGGGGTATCTCATGAGGATCTCCTGTATCACCATTCTGGACAAGGATATGGTGGGAAGGAATTATAACGGTATCCCGGTGGTGGGCAATGAGGATAATTTCCTTGATACCCACAGGCAGAATGTATATGACGAAGTGTTTGTGAATATTCCCTACGGCTATGAGCTGAAGCTTAAAAAGCTCATTATGGGCTTTGAACAGATGGGCGTCACCGTAAACTTAAATATCGAGATCTTTAATATAGACGCCAGGGAAAAGCGGATAAGGAGTTTTGCGGGCTATCAGGTAGTAAGCTTTGCGGCAGCCATTCTGGATCCCGGCTCCCTTTTTATCAAAAGGCTTTTTGATATCCTGGGGAGTCTTGTGGGACTTATCATCTGCGCAGTTTCGCTTCTGATCTTTGGGCCACTTATAAAGATCACAAGCCCGGGACCCGTTTTCTTCTCCCAGACCCGTGTGGGGATAAACGGACGGCGTTTCAAGATCTATAAGCTCCGCACCATGTATCAGGATGCGGAGGAGAGAAAGGCCGAGCTCATGGAGCAGAACGAGATGCAGGGCCTTATGTTCAAGATAAAGGATGACCCCAGGATCACCCCTGTGGGTAAGTTCTTACGTAAGACCAGCATAGACGAGCTCCCCCAGTTTCTAAACGTTCTTCTCGGGGATATGAGCCTTGTGGGCACCAGGCCTCCCACGGAGGATGAGTACGAGCAGTACAGGACCTATCATATGAGGCGGCTTTCCATTAAGCCCGGCATCACCGGGATGTGGCAGGTTTCCGGCAGGAACGAGGTGAAGAACTTCGAGGACGTGGTGAAGCTGGATCTCTACTATATAGACAACTGGTCCCTGTTACTGGACTTCAGGCTGCTTATAAAGACTGTGTGGATAGTGATATTCGGCAGAGGCGCTTCATGATCCGTGGCATCGGATAATGAGGAATGCGATATCCGGCAGGGGAGCTTCGTGATCTGCGGCATACAGTGATATCCGGCAGGGGTGCCAGATATGTTATGACAATACGAAACCGGCGGTTTGGAGGAACCGCCGGCTTCTTCTTTAGGAGAGTATTAGTTTTGTTGGATTTTCCAACTAAGGGGGAGAATATCTATCGAATTACTTTCGTAATTCTTTTCAGCCTGCAGGAATCGGTATTTCCCTTGGCTGTTAATAACACTATAAAACTTATTTGTGTACAAGCTGTGTTATTGAGATAAAAGAATTATAAACTTAAAATAAACTAACAATAACTTTTTAAAGGAAAAATGAAGAAATACTGTAGCTTTTCGGAACAGCGCTGCTCACTCCTTCCTTAAGGAGGCTCCGATCTCCTCTATAATGCTGTCGGAAACCGATTCTATGCTGCCGGAATCCGCCATCCCTGCGATCTCCGGCAATATGGGGATCCGGGTTATAAGAGGGATACCGTATTTTTCACAGATCTGTTCCACATGGCTCTCCCCGAAGACCTTTATCTTTTCTCCGCAGTGAGGGCAGGGCACATAGCTCATGTTCTCCACGATCCCAAGGATCGGCACGTTCATTTTCTCCGCCAGCTTCATGGCCTTTTCCACGATCACCGTTACCAGCTCCTGGGGGCTTGTGACCACCACTATGCCGTTTAAGGGCAGGGACTGGAATACCGTGAGGAGAACGTCTCCGGTTCCCGGAGGCATGTCCACAAACATATGATCCACCTTTCCCCAGGCCACATCTGACCAGAACTGCTTTACCACTCCTGAGATCACAGGCCCTCTCCAGGCTACGGGATCGGTTTCGTGATCCAGTATAAGATTCACGGACATAAGCTTTATTCCTGAAGCGGTTTCCGAGGGGATCATGGAGCCGTCTTCGGTTCCCGTGATCTTTTCATGCGCTCCGAACATCTCCGGGATGGAAGGCCCGGTTATGTCCGCATCGAGTATGGCTGTGCTGTAGCCCATTCTTGCGGAGGCCACTCCGAAGAGGGATGTGACCAGGGACTTCCCCACACCTCCCTTTCCGCTGACTATGCCCGTTACATGATCCACATTGCTCCCGGGATTCACTGGTATGCTGAAGGGGTCTGCATCTCTCTGGACACAGGAAGCCCCGCAGGTGCTGCAGTTATGGCTGCAATTGCTTGAATTGATCTCTTCACTCATTTTAATATCATATCCTTTCAGTTTCTGTGTTATCAGTTTATACAACGGCAGTGATCTATGTTCCTGCTTTTCCTCAATTCTCAAGTGATTCAGGGGCGGATAAGAGGTAAATACCACTTGACTTTTCCTGCTTTTCCTCGTTACTCAAGTGATTCAAGGCTGAAAAGAGGTATATACTACTTGATTTCGGGTGCGGGGTTATAAGCCCCGTACCCGGAGAGCTGCGTAAGCAGCGATTTTATAACGAGCAAAAAGCGAAGCGTTTGCGAGTTTAACCAAGTAAACCAGGGTTCTGCTCGAAAAAAGCAGATCGCAGGATGACCAGGGTGAACTGTTATAATCCGATAAAGAAAAGTATATCATATTTTTAAGTTGATGATAGACATTAAAACAACTTTTTAGTACAATAGTAAAATACACGTAACTGTTTGGAACAGCCACTTGCGGAACCGCAAGCGGTGTATGAAAGCCCTGGCATTTTGGCATTCGGTCCATCGCGCGAAGAACGATTTAATTGACCGAATGCGCTGTCTCTGTTCAAAAGCCAGGGGTTTTGAGCAGATGCAGTTACACCACGATTATTGAAAGGGGAGACAGATATGTCAGAAGTACAGGCCCTTGATTCCGCTCAGGTGGATATCCTTGGAGAAATAGCTAATATCAGTGTCGGAAATTCAGCGACTTCCTTAAGCCTTATGGTGAGGCAGAAGGTTGAGATCACCACTCCATCTGTCAGTGTGATAAACAGGAGTGAGGCTCTGGATGACTATGAGAAGACCTGCATATTTGTGCAGATACACTATGTAAAGGGACTTGATGGAAATAATGTATTGATCCTCAAGGAAAACGATGTCAAGATACTTACGGATCTGATGATGGGCGGAGACGGCACCAATGCAGCAGCAGAGTTGACGGATCTCCATCTTTCGGCTGTCAGCGAGGCCATGAACCAGATGATGGGAACCGCCGCAACCTCTCTTTCTTCGCTTTTACTGGTACCTACGGATATCTCAACTCCCGACGTCAACACCATCGACGTGGAGAGTGTGAAGATCTTTGAGAAGATGTTCGAGGGAAAAAAGGATAAATTCGTGAAGGTGGCCTTCAGGATGACAGTTGGCACATTGATCGATTCCACCATGGTTCAGCTCTATCCCATGGATTTCGCCGTTGAAATGATCGAGAAGTTCAAGACCGCAGGAAAAGCCGCCATCGAGAATATGTAAAAAATCCTGTTAACCACGTTTGAAAATGTCCCATATTATTTCTAATATTAGCCCGGAAAGTTGATAAAGCTTTCCGGGCTTTAATCTGCGACCTGCCGGATAAAACCTGTCATTGGGATTTACGGGACGATTTGAAGGTTTCCCGGGTTGTACGCCATTTCAAAAAACCAATCGTTTCGGAGGTGCCGCTCCCCGCACCCGGCACCCTCCATTTGACCGTTTTGGCAGTTCCGGGGGTGTCGTTCCCCATACCCGGCACCCTCCATTTCGCCATTTTGGCGGTTCGGGGGGGTGCTGATTCCTGCACCCGGCACCCTCCATTTCATCATTTTGGCTGTTCCGGGGGTGCTGATTCCCGGGAAAGCCAGGATAAAGGGGGAATCCTGTAATAAGGATCCCCTGTAAAGTATATACCGAGAGGGGGAGAGGGGATATTTATAAAATGAAAAGATATCGTCAATTATTTCTGTCGGCAATCTGCAATCAGCAAAAAAATGCGACCATGTTCAGAGCGCTATATTCTGGCAGAATAAAGGATTGAATAATATCCATAGACAGGTCTTGAAAATGCCGCGGATAATTGACATTATACCCTTAAAACAGTAGTATATATTAGTTATGAAGAAGAATTTCCGATAAGACGGTTTATCACCTAAGGATCAGATAGTTTGAAGGAAAAAGCGATAAAACATGTATTTCTGGTAGGAGCCAAGGGCTTGGGGTTTTACGGGGGTTTTGAGACCTTTGTGCATAAGCTCACCGAGTACCACCAGAATAACAGCAGAATAAAATATCATGTATGCTGCAAGGCAAACGGAGAGGGATCCACAGCCAGATCCAGGCTTGAGGGTATCCGTTACATAAGTGCCGATGAATTTGAGTACCATCATGCACGCTGTTACAGTATAAAGGTTTGGGAGATAGGACCGGCTCAGGCTTATTTTTATGATGTAGCTGCGATGAATAAGTGTATTTCGGTCATTGAGCGAGAGCGGATCAGGAATGCGGTTGTTTACGTGCTCGGATGCCGTATCGGTCCTGCTTTCAACGGACTTGTTGACAGGATACACGCCCTTGGGGGAGAGGTGTATGTGAATCCCGACGGACATGAATGGCTGCGTCAGAAATGGTCTGCACCGGTAAGGGCATATTGGAAGTTCAGCGAAAGCATAATGGTGAAGAAGGCCGATAAGGTCATCTGTGATTCGGTGAATATCGAGAAGTACATCCATGAAACCTATGATACTCCCGCAAAACGGATACAGACCGCTTTTATAGCTTACGGCAGCGAGATAAAGGACGGCAGGGAAAAGGATGACCGGAAGTTTTCGGCGTGGCTCAGAGATAACAATCTGGAAAAGGGCGGATATTACCTCTCTGTCGGCAGGTTTGTTCCAGAGAATAACTATGAAACCATGATCCGTGAATTCATGAAGAGTAACAGCTCAAAGAAATTCATCATGATAACCACGGATAATGACGGACTGTACAGGAAGCTGGAAAACAAGCTGGGTTTCAGTAAAGACGACCGGATCAAGTTTATCGGGACCATATATGACCAGGAGCTGCTTTCCAGAATACGTGAAAACGCGTATGCCTACATACACGGGCATGAGGTAGGAGGCACAAACCCCTCGCTCCTTGAATCCCTTGGCAGCACGGACCTTAACCTGGTCTGTGATGTCAGCTTTAACCGTGAAGTATCCGGCGATGCGGCTCTCTACTGGAAAAAGAAGGATGGCAGTCTATCTGCTCTTATTGATCAGGCAGACAGGCTTCCTGAAGATAAGATCGAAGATTACGCCCGGAAAGCAAAGAACAGGATACGGGAAGCATACAGCTGGGAGATCATCTGTGATAAGTATGAGGAGCTGTTTTTGAAGGAGTAGGATGATGGGAATCTACGTTAACCCGGGAAATAGCGCATTTTCTGAGATTGCGGACGATGATTATGTGGATAAGACTGCGCTCATCGGTTTTATAAATGATACCATCGGAAGCAAAAACAAACTGACATGTGTCAGCAGGCCTCGTCGCTTTGGTAAGACCTATGCCGCTAAGATGCTCGGAGCGTATTATGACCGGTCCTGCGACTCTCATAGTCTTTTTGACAACAGATCTGTTGCTCTTACCGGGAATTATTCAAAACACATCAATAATTATAACGTAATCTGTTTTGACGTTACCAGCTTTATTTCCGACGTTAAAGCGGTCAACGGTTCTTTGAGAGATGTCCCTAAAAACATACAGGAAGCCTTAAAAAGAGATCTGATTAATCAGGGTTTCGTTTATTCTGAGGGAGACAGTCTGAATGATTTCATGTTCAGCTGTGTTGACCAGTCAGAGGGAAAGCAGTTTATTTTTATTATCGATGAATGGGATGCTGTGATAAGAGAAGGAAAAGATGATGATCTCGCTCAGGAAGCCTTTCTTAATCTTCTCAGGGGCTGGTTTAAGAGTGTCAGTTTCACTCCCAGGGTAGTAGCTGCAGCGTACATAACAGGAATACTTCCCATAAAAAAGGACGGATCCCAGTCGGCCATATCCGATTTCAGGGAATACTCCGTGCTGGATCCGGGGGAGTTTTCGCTCTACGTTGGGTTTACGGAGGATGAAGTCGCTTCACTATGCAGGAGGTCCGGAAATAGCTTTGACAGTATGAAGAAGTGGTATGACGGATATACCTTTGGAGACAAAAAGTCGGTTTATAATCCCTATTCGGTAATGCATGCCTTAAAATCAGGAAAGTACAAATCTTATTGGAAGAAAACATCTGCTGCAGAAACCTTGCTGACTTATATCAATATGGATCAGGATGGTCTGCAGGATGATATTATCAGGCTCATGTCAGGTGACAGTATCACCATTGATCCTGACTCGTTTCAGAATGATGTTGAGACATTTAACAGTAAAGATGATGTAATGACTCTTATGGTACATCTGGGATATCTGACATATGAGGAAACCTCGGATGCCCTTACCGGCTCTGATGATAATTATACAGGCCGTGTCCGTATTCCCAATGAGGAGATACGTTCAGAGTTTGATAAGGTGTTAAGGAGATCCGATCATGAGAAGCTGATCTCTCTGGTAAGAGAATCTGACAGGCTTTTAGAGGATACTATTGCCGGAAACGAAGAGGCAGTAGCAAGAGCAATTACAAAGGTAAGGGACTCAAATTATGCACCTGTTTTTTATAACAACGAGCAGAGCTTGAGATATGTGATCAAAATGGCGTATATATCGTGTGTGGATCAGTATCTGAGGATCGAAGAGCTTCCTTCCGGTAAGGGATTAGCAGATGTGGTTTTCATACCGAAAGCTTCTTCAAGCCTTCCGGCAATGATCGTGGAGCTGAAGTGGAATAAAACTGCGGATGGGGCAATAGAGCAGATAAAAGATAGAAAATACACAGGAGTGCTTAAAGATTACTTCGGAAACATCCTTCTTGTTGGCATAAATTACAACGAAAGGACCGGAGAGCACAGCTGCAGGATAGAAAAAGACAGTATTGGTAAAAATGAGTGAAATAGACATAGTTTTGACATGGGTTGATCAGAATGATCCGATAGAGAAGTTTATGCCTTGGGTTCACAAGGTGTATTTTGTAACTTGGAGACCTATACCCAAATGGTTGAACACTGATCATAATAAACTATGTATTCGCTCTGATCGAACAGACCGATAAGCTTCACGAGGAAAAAAGAGAAGAGTATGTCCTCAGGGCAAAAAACAGAATAAGGGATGCATACAGCTGGGAGATCATCTGTAACAAGTACGAGGAGCTGTTTTTGAAACAAACTGCTGAGGGGGCCAGTAAACAGATGAAATACTATTGTGTATTCGTGAAGACCTACAGGGGGCTGAGAGATGAGTCAGATTAGGATTCTGTTCCTTCATGCCGGGGCTGAAATGTATGGGGCAGATAAGGTTATGTTTGATCTTATCTGTGGTTTAGATAAAACAAAGTATAAGGCATATGTTGTTCTTCCTGTCAATGGGGTTCTGGTTGAGGAGTTAAGGAAAAAGGGAATCAGTGTCTGCGTTATTCCTTATCCCATCATGAGAAGGAAATATTTTAATCCGTCTGGTATCGTAAACTATATCAGGGATTTTATAAAATACAGTAAAAAACTGATAAGACTTGCGAAAGAATACAATATCGACGTTATTCATACAAATACATCGGCTGTTCTGGAAGGTTCTTATATAAGATTTAAGCTGAAGATTCCCCAATTATGGGAAATACATGAGATAATAGTAAAGCCTAAGATCATATTTTATTTAACATCTTTATGGATATCCTTGTTTTCAGATAAAACGATCACTGTATCTGATGCGGCAAAGCGACATCTGATACAATCCGGTTTTTTCAAACATAAGAGAATAAAAGTTATATATAACGGTGTTGATTCAGGTAATTTCGTTCCGGATATAGATAACAGATATCTATATAGAGAATTTGGTATTCCAACTGATTCAAGAGTAATAGGAATGATCGGGCGTGTAAACAGTTGGAAAGGACAAAGTGATTTTCTGGATGCGGCATGTATGATCATGAAAAAATATTCTGATGTCTATACTATATTTGTCGGCGCTGCATTTGAAGGCGAAGAGTGGAGAGAAAAAGAATTGAAAGAAAAGATTGCCGCCTCAGGATTTGAAGACCGGATCATAAATATGGGCTACATAAGGGATACGGCGGAAATTCATAGATTGCTTGATATTTTTGTGTTACCAAGTACGAATCCGGATCCTTTGCCCACCGTAGTTCTTGAAGCTATGGCATCCGGAAGACCAATCGTGGCATACAGGCATGGCGGTGTATGTGAAATGGTTAAAGAAGGCGAAAACGGGCTGTTGGCAGATGCATGTGATCCGGCAGATCTGGCAAAAAAAATAGAGGTTCTGATCAACGATGACGAGTTGAGGCAGAAAATGGGAAGTATATCAAGAAAAAGACAGAGAGAGAGTTTTTCTCTGGATTCCAATATCAGAAAATATGAAAAGGAATATAGCCTGTTAGTAAGAAATGAATGAAAAGATCGATGTAGTCATTACCTGGGTTGACGGAAATGATCCGGAATGGCTGAAGGAAAGAAGACTATACGAAAAAGAAATAAACGGGAATGATGATTCCGGCACAGATGAAGTACGGTTCAGGGACTGGGATAATCTGCAGTATATTTTCCGGGGTATTGAGAAA
>JAFVEU010000035.1 GCA_017475845.1 Lachnospiraceae bacterium
AACATTTGAGTCATATGAAAGAAGAGAAAAGCAGATCCTCTCCAAACTGGCTGAGTATGGGATCGGATCTATAGAAGAAGCTGAAAAGATAATCAAGGACGCAGGCCTTGACGTATATACGGCTGTTGAGAACATCCAGCCCATCTGCTTTGAGAATGCAAAGTGGGCTTATACCGTAGGCGCTGCCATCGCAATAAAGAAGAACTGCCGCAAGGCTTCAGAGGCAGCTGCTGCCATCGGCGAAGGCCTTCAGGCTTTCTGCATCCCCGGTTCCGTTGCTGACCGCCGTAAGGTTGGTCTCGGACACGGAAATCTGGGCAAGATGCTGCTGGAAGAGGATACTGAGTGCTTCGCATTCCTGGCAGGACACGAGTCCTTCGCGGCCGCAGAAGGCGCGATAGGTATCGCAGAGAAGGCAAATAAGGTTCGTCAGAAGCCCCTCCGCGTGATCCTTAACGGTCTCGGAAAGGATGCCGCTCAGGTCATCTCCAGGATCAACGGATTCACCTATGTTGAGACCGAGTATGACTATTTCACCGGCGAGTTAAAGGAAGTTTTCCGTAAGTGCTACTCAAAGGATCCCGAGAGCTCAAGGGCAAAGGTTAACTGCTACGGTGCAAATGATGTTCAGGAACGTGTGGCTATCATGTGGCATGAGAATGTTGATGTTTCCATCACCGGAAACTCCACCAACCCTACCAGATTCCAGCATCCCGTTGCAGGTACCTACAAGAAAGAGCGTACGGACGCAGGAAAGAAGTATTTCTCAGTTGCATCCGGCGGCGGCACGGGACGTACACTGCATCCCGATAACATGGCTGCAGGTCCCGCTTCCTACGGTATGACCGATACCATGGGACGTATGCACTCAGATGCACAGTTCGCAGGTTCTTCATCCGTTCCGGCACACGTTGAGATGATGGGTCTTATCGGTGCGGGAAACAACCCTATGGTCGGCATGACGGTTTCTGTTGCGGTTTCCGTAGAAGAAGCTGCAAAGGCCGGCAAATTCTGATAAGTATTGTTATTTGCGGGGTGCCCTCCGGGGCACCCTTTTTTGACCGATACCTGATCGCCAGACCGCCGGTGACCCCAGGGAGGTATTCATTCTGTAGCAGCTTGTTACTGTAACCGTCACAGAATAAACACATTTGGCTGATAATATGGCGGATGTGCCGTCAAATCAAGTATTCTTGTCATCCTGAGCAAAGCGAAGGATCTGTTTTAGGCACTGAAGATACTTCGCTCTGCTCAGAATGACAAAGCAGCGAAGAAAAAGCTTTATCAGAGGAGGATGATTTGGAACTCAACAGTAAAGAAACAGTAACGGAAACAAAGGCAGAGGACAAAAAGGATAAGAAACCGGTGACTGAGAAGGTCAGGGAGAGCAGGGTTTTAAGCTTTCTTAAAAGGCACGTGAAGACCTTTGTCATCCTGATAGTCCTTATATTTATTGTAGTGACGGCGTTTCAGGTTTTTTCCGCCGTGCAGGCTTCCCAAAGCGTTTCCGAGGGCGAAAAGCAGACTTTTGAGGAAGTGACCGAAAAGGACATAAGCACTTCCATAGCCGTGACCGGTACAATACAGGCTTCTGAAAGCAGGACATTGTCCACTCTTGTTTCAAAAACCGAGGTTACGGATGTTTTTGTGGAGGTCGGGGACTATGTACAGGCCGGTGATCCCATCTGCACCTTTGACACATCCTCCATAGAATCCAGCATAAAGAAGCTTCAGCGCCAGATCACGGTAAATAATGCCAAAGCCACCCTTGAGCTTGCAAAAGCCAATACCCAGGTAGCCTGGGCCTGGGAGGACTACCTCTATGACCAGTCCATGGGGGAATATGATACTTCTGCAGCCATGCGGAATTACGTGGAGCAGCAGAACCAGGTGGCAAATGCCATAGATACCCTTAACGAAAGAGAGAGGGACCTTGACAGCCTCCGGGATGAATACCATGACTATAAAAAGGCAAAGAGGAACGGAACGGTTTCCGAGGGGAATTTCAAGAGTTCCAGCTCTGACTATAAAGATGCCATAGCCAGCGCAGAGGAAGCGGTGAGCAGTGCAGGAAGGTCAGTTGAGAATGCCCAGCTTTCCCTTCAGACCACCGTCGATAATTACAATAAGACCGTGCAGGAGCTGCAGCATAAAGGGGTTACCGATCTCCGCACCATATCAAATAACATGGCCTCGGTGGTGGAGACCCAGCTTAACAACATGACCACAAATGACCAAGCGGAGGAACAGATAGAGGAGTATGAAAAGAGCCTTGAAAACTGCACTATTACGGCACCCATTTCCGGGCTCGTCACCAGCGTTTCCGTGGTGGAGGGTGATGAGTACGAGGAAAAGAGCACGATCTGCGTGATCCAGGATGACTCTTCCTATATAGTTTCAGGAACAGTAGACCAGTATGACATTTCAAATATCACCGAGAGCATGAACTGCGTGATAAAAACCGATGCCACCGGGGATGACCAGATGGAAGGTATCCTTACCTTTGTTTCCCCTGTGCCTGAAAGCTCCTCCTCCAGCGCCTCCGGAACCACAGGCGCTTCAGGTTCATCATCATCATCCTCTTCTACGGATTATCCCATAGAGATAAGCATTAAGGGAAGGGATGACAGGCTCCGTATAGGCATGACAGCCCAGGCGTCCATTCTCATAGAATCAAGGGAGGGAGTAAAGGCTGTTCCCTATGATGCCATAGAAGAAGGGAGCGACGGCTCATATTATATAAACGTGGCGGTTGATTCAGGAGAGGCAGCCAAGGTTACAATGGAAAATCTTCCCACAGCCGGTGAGGCAAGCATGGCCTTCGAGGGAGAAGAGGAGGAGACCCGGGAAAGAGGGAACGGCTCCCATGACAGAGGGGATTTCCCGGAGGATATGGAAGATATGCAGGGAAAAGCCTCTGATGCTAAATATTCTGATAATCCCATCGCTGATTATATAGCTACGAAATTAATCGGAAAGAGCGCAGGGGAACTATATAAAACCAATGCAGAGACCCCCACAAGGAGGGTAGAGGTTGAAAAAGGGCTTGAGACTGATTATTACACAGAGGTCATTACAGATGAGGTGGAGATCGGAGACCAGGTGCTGATACCTAATTCTATTTCCGAATCCGGCAGCGATGATATGGGAATTGGAGTTTCGATAGGCGGAGGCCCCGGCGGTGGCGGACCCGGAGGCGGCGGTCCGGGAGGCATGCATTAATGAGTAAGGGTGACGTGATAATCGATGCCCATGATATCGTGAAGCGCTATTATATAGGGCACCCCAATGAGCTGGAAATACTCCACGGGATCAGCATCACTGTAAGGGAAGGGGAATTTGTGGCCATAGTAGGGGCTTCGGGTTCCGGAAAATCCACCCTTATGAACATAATAGGGGTCCTTGACCGTCCGACTGAGGGCAGCTATATCCTTGACAATGTGGATGTGATGAAAGCCAGGGATAATGAGCTCTCTGAGATCCGGAATAAAAAGATCGGTTTTGTGTTCCAGACCTATAATCTTATCTCCCGTACCAGTGCCTTAAAAAATGTGGAGCTTCCCATGATGTATGCAAAGGTTCCCGGGGGAAAAAGGAGAAAAAGGGCAAAAGAGCTTATGCAGCTTGTGGAGATGGAAGACAGGATGCACCACACCCCTGATGAGCTTTCCGGGGGCCAGAAGCAGAGGGTGGCCATAGCCCGGGCCATGGCAAACGACCCGGCACTTATCCTTGCGGACGAGCCTACGGGAGCACTGGATTCAAAGACCGGACGGAGGGTCATGGATATTTTCCACAGGCTCCATGAAGAGCAGGGTAAGACCATAATCCTCATCACCCATTCCCCCGAGCTTGCGGAAGAATGCGAACGGATACTTACATTGTCTGACGGTATGTTTATAGGAGAAAGGAAGGGAAGCGGCCATGCTCCTCTTTGAAAACATAATCCTTGCCCTTAACGGGGTGAAAGCAAATAAGATGCGCTCCCTCCTTACAATGCTGGGCATCATCATAGGTATAGCGTCCGTCATAGCCATTATGACGGTGGGCACTTCCATGACCACCTCCATGAGCGAGACCATGAGCAGCTACGGGGCTAATAATATTACTATGGGTGTTTCACAGAAGAGCTCCGAGCGGGAGACCATGGATGACGGTATCTTTTTCGAATGGGGTCCCCGGAAGCAGAACCTAAGTGATGATGACTATATCAAGGATGACATGCTGGAAGCCCTTATGGAGGAATACCCGGACAGGGTGGATGAATGCCTTCTGGAGGCCTCTGTGGGAGACGGACAGGCCCTGGACGGGGACCTGTATGCCAACGTGGAGCTTAGGGGGGTCAATGACTCTGAACTTAATGACCAGGATCTGACCATAGTCTCTGGGCGGCTTTTTACTGAAAAGGACCAGGCGGAGGGCAGGAAGGTCGCAATAGTATCCGATTATTTCTGCAACAATATGTTTGACGGGGATACCGGGAACGCTCCCGGAAATGAAGTCTCCGTTTTCATTAACGGTAAATATTATTATTACACCATAGTAGGGGTTTATGAATATGACGCAGATTCCAACTGGGTTTCCACGTCTGCGGAGGATACCAGCACCACCATGTACCTTCCCTTAAAAACCGCCTTTGACTTTTCCCATATAGAACCCCGGTACAACCAGGTGACCATCGTTACAAGCAGCTCCGTCACGAATGTGGACGCATTCATGGAGGAGATCGAGACCTTCATGAACAGGCGCTTCTACAGGAATAATGAAAGCTATGAGATAAGCTGCTCCAGCATGTCCTCCTTCATGGAAGAGATGACCAGCACCATGAGCACCATTTCCATGGCCATTTCCTTTATAGCCGGCATCTCGCTGCTGGTTGGCGGCATAGGGGTAATGAATATCATGCTGGTATCAATTCAGGAGCGCACCAAGGAAATAGGCACCAGAAAGGCCCTGGGGGCTACAAATGCCTCCATCAGGGTGCAGTTCATCGTGGAAGCCATGGTCCTCTGCTTTGTGGGAGGTATCATCGGCATCGCGCTGGGAACGGCTCTTGGAACCCTGCTTTCAAAGCAGATGGGATATGAGGCCTCGGCCCCCCTGGGAGCCATATTATTTGCCGCCGGTTTTTCCATGGTCATCGGCGTATTCTTCGGTTACTACCCGGCAAATAAGGCCGCAAAGATGAATCCGGTGGACGCATTGAGATACGAATAAGGGATTCACTTTCGCGGTGCTTGACAGGATGCCGTCAAATCAGTATAATGCTTTTTGTTGCGCGGTTCATAAGCGCAGGGGATCTTAGCTCAGCTGGGAGAGCATCTGCCTTACAAGCAGAGGGTCATAGGTTCGAGCCCTATAGGTCCCATAAAACGAGGCGAGATAGCTCAGTTGGCTAGAGCACACGGTTCATACCCGTGGTGTCAAGAGTTCGAATCTCTTTCTCGCTATTTAAGGAAGGACACATGCTTTCCGGGTGTCCTTTTTGTATGCGGTTATTCTTTCCTCTATTCCCCCGGTTGTGGTATAATAATCAAGTGTAGTACCACATTCAGAGCAGAAATATGAGCAGAACAAGCATAA
>JAFVEU010000036.1 GCA_017475845.1 Lachnospiraceae bacterium
CCCCGGTGATATATCCCTCAACCTCGCTGACACACTCCTTAAGATCCCTGTTAAAAAAACCGGCGGCGATCTTCGCGGCCGCTATCCTCTCTTCGGAAAAATCCTCCTCATCGGCAAGAAAGCGCCTGCAGAGCTCCCTGTACTGGGGAACGGATCTTTTCTTTTCCCGGTTCACGGCCCTTATAAGCCGGTCACCGTCATCGCATTCGATATAGAGCGGGAGCACTTCCTTCCTGTCCTTAAAATATTCCCTTATGGAAATACAGCTGTCAACCGTGCCGATGAGCAGCAGATCCCCGTCACTGTCAAAGCTTCCGTCATCCACGGTGAAATAGCGCCATATCCCCTGAACAGTATCATATTGCCTGTCTTCTATTATTTTTCCCGCTTCCTTAAAGGCGAAAAAGCCCTTTTCATCGGTAAAGTGATACTCTTTGCCGTCCACCTCCCCTTCCCGCATGGGTCTCGTGGTATAGGGCACAACGGTGCGGAGGGAATTCCCGTGACTCTTTATGATCTCCTGAAAGATACTGTCCTTTCCGGAAGAACTTTTTCCAAGCAGTATAAAGATCCTGTTCATTAGCTGACTAAACCCTTCACACTTAAACCCTGCTTCAAATGCTCCTCTATCTTTGCCGTGATCTCCTCCGTGAAGATCTCTCCCGGAATGATAAGCGGAATCCCGGGAGGGAAAAGCGAGATAAATCCGGCTGAGATCCGGCCTTTGGCACGGCTTAAGGCTATTCTCTCCTTTTTCATGTCCATGGCTTCGGAAAGCTTAAGCCTTCCGGTCACCTGTCCGGAAGAAAGCACCTCCACCTCCGGAACAGTAACGGTTTCCGCTGTTCCGGCCGAAGGAGAAGACAGCTCCTCCTTTTCAAGCTCTGCAATGGCATGGCCCAGCCGGCGGAAACCCTCTTCATCATCCATGATGCCGGTCATAAGGAGCACATATTCTCCCGCTGCCATCTCGGGCTGCAGGCGGTACCGGGTACGGAACATGTCATAGAGCTCCTTTCCCTTAAGACCTTCGGCCGAAACAAGGATCTTCGTTGGATCAAAGCCGCAGATCCCGGCCTTCCCCATAAGCTCCTCTCCGAAGATCCGTATCCTTTTATTTCCGTAAGCCCCGGCTCTCAGATCTTTAAGTTCCCTGTCCAGGACCTCAAAGCGCTCTTCCCCGTGCTCATCAAGAAATTTAAGCATTTTATCTACCCCTGCCATAAAAATATATGAGGGGCTGGAGCTCTGGTAAAGAGAGTAAAAAAACTTCAGTCTGTCCGGGTCCGCCAGCTTTCCGCTTATGGAAATAAGGGCAGTCTGAGTAAAGGCCGGAAGGGTCTTATGGAGACTCTTTATAACAATGTCTGCGCTGCAGAGCGCCGCATTCTCAAATCCGTATCTGTCGGTAAAGGGCTTATATAAGCCTCCATGGGCGCCGTGGGCACTGTCCACTATAAGGGGCACCCCGTGGGAATGGCAGACCTCTGCGATCTTTTTTACATCGGACACAAAGCCTTCGTAGGTGGGGGAGGTAATGAACACACATCCTATGTCCCGGTCCCGTTGAAGGGCCTCCTCTGTCTTTTCAGGGGAGATGCCGCCTGAGATACCATAGACCCCCGTTTCCTCCGGCTCCAGAAAGACCGCATCCAGGTTCCTTAAATACAGGGCATTATAAGCGCTCCTGTGGCTGTTTCTTGCCATGAGCAGCTTTTCTCCCGGCTTCAGGCAGGAGGAGATCGCCATAAGCACACCGGAAGTGGAGCCGTTTATCAATATATATGCCCTGTCCCCGCCAAAGCGCTTCCTTAGCCTTTCATTCAGATCCGCGATAAGGCCCCGGGGATCATGCATATCATCAAAGCCGTCTATTTCCGTGATATCCACACTGTAGGGATCAAAGCCCCGCATCCTTCTTTTGTGCCCGGGCATATGGAAGGGATAGCTGTCACTATCACTGAGCTTCAATAATTCTTCAAGCATACCCTTAAAGCCTCTTTCCTCACTCCCCTCCTTCAGCCTGCTCCGGCTGAGGTTCCTGCTGCGGCTGGGGTTCCGGCTCCTCCTGGGGTTCCGGCTCCGCCTGGGGCTCCGGCTCCGCCTGGGGCTCCGGCTGCGGCGCTGCCTGTGGCTCTGTGGACTCCGCCTGCTGCTGTAAAAGGAGCTGCATAAGGGCCTGTCTCTGTTCCTCTGTCAGATTGGAAAGGTCATTGGGATCCGATGCGGGAACAGCCTGTTTTCCGCCATGGACTACCACGGCCTCTCCCTTTTCTATAACGTCATAGATCTCTCCCGCTTTTTTCCTGGGAAGGTTGACACAGCCGTGGGATCCGCCCGTTATATAGATCTCTCCACCGAACTGGTTCCTCCAGCTGGCGTCATGCATGCCGATATTGCCGTTAAAAGGCATCCAGAATTTAACCGGGGAGGAATAGGTCTCTCCCACCAGAGTGGCATCCCTTTCCTTATAGGTAATGGCGTAGGTTCCATCAGGAGTGAAATTACCCGCGCTCACCTTTCCGGACACACAGTCACTGTCCACCACCACCCTGTTATCCTTATAGACATACACATGCTGCTTGTCCAGATCCACTTCCACGTAGTCGTTTCCTATATCGCTGTCACCGTGGACCTTTGCCTCGGAGAAATAAACAGGCTTAAACTCCCCGCTCTCCCCGTTCTTAATGGCTTCCGTAAGGGCAGCAGCCGTATTGGGACGGTCCGTCCACCAGCCGTAGTTTCCTCCCCTCACGGTGATGGTCTCCCCGTCATGGGTGGTAAACTGCCGGCTCAGGCCGAAGGTATCATGGGCTTTCGCCAGGGAATCCACATATTCCCTGACTTTGGATTCGTCCAGAGTGACCGTGGTCCCCTCGACAGAGATCCACCGGCCTATGAGATCCCCGTCCACTGTTTCCGAATTGTCACCATAATCAATGGTCAGGGAAACCCTTACATATTTATTCAGATTGTCCTTAAGGGTATTTAATACCGGATCGTCCTTAAATACTCCGGGCTCGGTGTAACAGCCCTCCTCATCAAGAATGACCTCATTCTTAAGATGCTCCACCGCCATCCTTACGACTTCCTCAGTCTTATCCCTGATCAGCGTGGTTCCCGGATCCTCGGGGATGACGGTATATCCGTTCTCACTGCTGTATTCGCTTAAATACGCGTCCTTCGGAGGCCTCTGTCCATCATAGATCCCAAGCGCTCCCAGGGCTGCGTTCAGCCTGTCCACATCAAAATCCACCACATTCTCACTGGTGAATTCAGCGGATCCCGAAAAGGAAAAAGGCCAGGAAAAAGCATTCTGCGACTTCAGGAACTCTCCGATGACTCCGTTAAACACCGGCTTTAATCCGATATCGGAAGCGACTATTATCCCCCCGGTTTTTTCCCGGCCGCTGACTATAAGAGAATACTTTACCGCTTCCTTTGTAAGGGCTTCCTCCGCTTCCTCCTCCGTCATATAGGACACGTCCGTCTCATTTATCCTGATATCCGGCAGGAAATGCCCGGAAAAAAAGAAGGCGCCGGCCAGAAAAACCAGCAGAAGAACTGCCAGTATCACTACCGGTATCATAAGAAGGATATGGTTTTTTGACCTTTTTTTCCTGCCTGCCACTTTATTCTTTCCTGTGTTTTTCGTAATTATCTATAAGGTAACGGTATTTTCCCAGGTTCATATCGATTATGGTCCGTATCCGGCCTTCCGCGAAGAGATCCCCTCTGGTGATCAGTCTTATCTTATCATAAAACTCATGGAGATCATCATCCTTTATGCGGTTTTCATCATACCAGATGCTGGCCCTGTAGCCGTGTGGCACCTCTCTCCTTAAATGCCCCACTCTCCAGTTCTCGTTATATTCTGCCGGGAGCTTGGATAAGAAGGGATCTCCCAGGGCATAGGTGTCATTTAAGTAAAGATCCGGATTGTAATACACCAGTATCCCCGCTGCATTATCGATGATCCCTCCATTCAGCCCCTCAGAACGGAGGTCATCGGTGGCATCATTGTTCCAGGTCTCCGGAATACAGAGCTCTCCGGTCTTTATCAAAGACAGCACATTATTGTAAAGGCCCGTGGTACCGAAATAGTACTCTCTCTCGTCCGAGATCTGGGAGCTGAACTTATGCCCCGCAAGATACTGGGATCCCACAGTCCTCCCGAAGGTGGCGGCAAAGATCACGGAAACAAAAACCGAAACATAGAAAACCTTCCTTATTAAGGGCAGCTTTCCGGCATCTGCCGCCGGGTCGTTTAACATCATTATAAAAAGACAGACCGACACAAAAAACAGGTTGGTAAAATGTCTGCCCATCATGAAGTCTCCACCGATCCGGATTATGTAAACCCCGTACAGCAGGATCCCTGAAGAGATCAGGATGTATTTAAGCTTCCGGGAAAACAGGCTCATGAGCACTGCAGCCTCGGGGATCACTATGACCACCGCATCATCAAGGCCGGTGTAGAGCGTATAGAGTATCCCCCTTTTTATATACTCCGCCATGGCAATAGCTGTCCCAAGCTTCACATAAGCGGGGTTGGGAAAGGGGAAGCCGAAATAAAAGCAGGCGAAGATCTCCCAGAGTATAAAAGGCAGAAGCCCCAGTATCCCGATACCCACAGCCTTGATAAAGGAAACCTTATCCCTCTTAAAGAGATATAACCACACTATGACCGGCACAAAGACCAGCACGGAATCCATCCTTGCCATGGCTAAAAGTGACAGCGTCAGTGCCAGGATAAACATGCTCTTCCCGTCATA
>JAFVEU010000037.1 GCA_017475845.1 Lachnospiraceae bacterium
GAACATCCCTTCCTTTACCAGAACGGAAACGATGGCAGCCACAACAGGCAGCAGTCCCGGTGTTTCCATCTCTTTATAGCTGCCGTCCAGAATGGCGCAAATACACTTCCAGCCTATTCCGCTTCCTGTTGCGAAGAGGATAATGGAAAGTATAAGAGACGCAACACACTCCATCCTTTCGTGCCCATAGGGGTGCTCCCTGTCCGCCTCTTTCTTCGAAAGGGTTACCCCGAAAAAGGCGACAATGGTAGCGAACACGTCAGACAGAGTGTGTAAGCTGTCTGACAGCATCGCAGCCGAGTGCCCGGCTATGCCTGCACAAAGCTTAAATGCTGCCAGAAATATGTTTCCCAATATGCCGACCATGGCCATTCTGGCCGTTATCCGGCTTGACTCATCTTCCATTGCAGATCTTCACTTTAATCAAAATTGAATCTGGCGGTGATCTCCGCAAGCTCCTTCACTGCCTCTCTTGCATCCTGCAGCTTCTGATAGCCCTGTTCGTTGGAAACGAGCATCTCGTTGGATCTGTCCACGATATCATTGATCCGGTCTGCGGAATTACCTGTCATTCCGTTGATCTCATCCGTTGCGGCAACGATCTCCTCTATATGGTTCTCAAGGGAATCGGTACCTGCGCGCACACGTGACATGATGTCGATAAAGTAATCCGCATCCTCCCTGTAGCGGGCACCGGAATCCTGGAACATTCCGTAATCTATGAGAACGGTCTCCTCAAGGAATGCCATAAGCTCCGTAATACATCCGTTCAGCTGTGCCACGGATTCGCTGACCTCATTTACAATGCCGCTTATGTTGTCAACAGTCTTAAGGGTCTGGGCTGCAAGGGATCCGATCTCATCCGCCACAACCGCAAAGCCACGGCCTGCATCTCCGGCACGTGCCGCCTCTATGCTGGCGTTCAGAGCCAGGAGGTTTGTCTGAGAGGAAATGCTCTTTATGTCTTCGGTAAGCTCGTTGATACGATTTACAGCCTTTGACTGCTCTATGGCCTCATCACTTCTTACCTTCATCACGTCATACATCTGATGAGTCTTCTCGCTGGACTTGGTAGAGCGCTGCTCCATCTCTCCGGCTCTGTTCTGTATAGCCTTGGAATCTTCTTCACTCTTGACCGCCAGCTCATAGATCTCCTTGGTCTGGTGCCTTGCCTCTTCAACGTTATGAACGATCTGTGCGGTATTGTCCGCAGCCTCCTTCATTCCCTGTGCCAGATGCCCGGTCTCGGAGTTATTGGTATCTGTTCTGGTATTGTTTTCCCTCATGATGGCATCAAGCTCGTCGATACTTCCGGATATGGTATGCTCCACGTTTACGAAGGAATCCACCATCTCCCTGAAGGAAGACCTCATATCGTGCACCTCGTTGGCCATCTGTCCGATCTCATCCCTGTGGGACATAAGATCCCTGCCCCCTCCGGAGGATGTGAGATCCAGCCTTGCGGTCTGACCGATGATCTCTGTAAGTACACGTATGGGCTTAGCCAGTCCGTTTCCTACGATGAAACCGACTATGGCACTTACCAGTATGGCAAGGAGTATTGCCCCTAAAATGGTAAAGAGAAGCGTGTAAGACTCCTCAAAGATCTCGGATTTCGGAGCGGTAAGCATAAGTATCATACCGTTATGCAGCGGATTTGATACCAGCATCCTTTCGATCTTGTTATACTTATATTCATATGCTGTCTTTGCGGCCTCCGTGGGATTGATATAGGATGTCACTCCCGAAAGAGACTTGTCCAGCTCAGTAAGATTCATACCGGAATCCACGCCCTGGTGATAGAGTATGGTTCCGTCCGCCTTTGTGATAAAACCGTATCCGCTCTTGAAAAGGGATATGGAATCAACAATATCCGTAAGGGCTTCAAAGGAGATATCCATGCCCACGATACCTATTGAAGTTCCGTCCTCTGCATAGATGGGAACCACATAGGAGATCATATATACATTGATATTGCTGTTAAGATAGGGATCCATCCAGATGGGTGCACCGTTCTGGACCGGGATATAATACCAGCCCACATGCTCCAGATCTGAGGGATCATACATCGTGAAATCTGTGGGAGTCACTTCCGTGAAGGGATCCGTAAGGTTGTCTCTTGTAAGGAAGCATCCGGAAGTGGGATTCGAATACTCCGGATTATAGCGGATATAGCTGGTAATGGCCCCGTCCGTATGCTCGGCAAAGCGGTGCACCTGCTCCAGCACCTCATAGGTATATGAATCGGCATAATTCTTATCAGAGAAGAACCTTCGCTCGCTTATGCCGCTTTTAACTATATCTGCCAGAATGTTAACCGACTGTTCCACCCTTAAGATGGTGGAATCCACTTCGTTTGCCACGGCGGAGCTCTGGTTTATCATACTCTGGGTGGAATCCTCTTCAGAGATCTCCATGGTGCTTCTTATGGACAGGATACCTACGATCGCCGCCGTAAGAAGTGAACACAGGATGATGCCGAGGATGATCTTGATTCGAATGGTCTTCATAGCTCTCTTCTCCTTCTCTTATTCGATCAAACCCGCGAAACGCCCAGACCCCCCGTTTCAGGGCAGCAGGTTTGTTCTGTTTATTATACTGCTGTTTTTGCACAATGAAAACCCTGTTTTTTTCTTCTTTTTTGTGGTTTTTGTTAGCCTATCCCGTGAACAGTTGCTGGTTTTTTTTAATCCCCTGTGCTATTATCTCAAAAAAAGAACCTGCGGGGAGGAAAAAGTGATCTCATTAAACCAGCTGAGATATGCCATTGCGCTATCGGACGAAAGATCCATGAACACTGCGGCCGCAAAGCTCTTTATTTCCCAGCCTTCACTGTCCGCTGCCATAAAGGAGCTGGAGGAGGAAACGGGGATAGATATCTTCCGGAGATCCAACAGGGGTATCACCCTGACTCCCGAGGGAGTGGAGTTCATAGGCTACGCAAGACAGGTAATCGAACAGTACTCCCTGTTAGAGTCCCGCTATATATCCCATGAGACCCTGAAGGACCGTTTTGCAGTCTCCACCCAGCACTATTCCTTTGTAGTGGAAGCCTTTGTAAAGCTTGTGAAGCTCTACGGCATGGACGAATATGACCTGGCGGTAAAGGAGACAAAAACAAACGAGATCATTTCCGACGTGAAGGATTTCCGGAGCGAAATGGGGATCTTATATGAAAATGACTTTAATAAAAAGGTGCTGGAAAAGATCTTTGCGGAAAACGGCCTGTCCTTCCATCCTCTTTTTGACTGCAGTATCTATGTCTATCTGTGGAAGGGACATCCCCTGTCAGGAAAAAAAGAAATAGTCATGGAAGAACTGGAAGAGTATCCCTGCCTCTCATTTTCCCAGGGGCAGAACAATTCCTTCTACTTCGCGGAAGAGGTGCTGTCCACCTACGAATACAAACGCACCATAAAGGCCAACGACCGTGCCACCATGCTGAACCTTATGAGGGGCTTAAACGGCTTTACTCTCTGTTCCGGAATAATAAGCGAGAACTTAAACGGAGACGACTACTGCGCCATTCCCTTAAAATCCCCGGAAAAAATGACCGTGGGATATATAAAACGGAAGGGGATCCCCCTAAGCCCTATCGCAAAACAGTACCTTGAGATCCTTTCGGAATACGAGAAACAGGTGCTCTCGTAACAGGCTAGAGAACTGCTATCACCCCGCAGAGGAGAGCCACCGCTATATGAACCTTAAGGTTCATCGCGGCTATGGCTATTATCTCCCGTATAAAGGCATTGGGCCAGAAATACCATATGGTCTTGCTGCCTATGACCTCGGCATTCTCAAGGCCGGTCTTACGGGAAAGCATCCCGCTCCTCAGCACATGGAAATCAGAGGTTACCACTGCCACCTTCGCATTTTCCTTGAGAGCATCAATGACCTGTTTTGAAAAGATAAGGTTTTCCCTGGTATTAACGGATCTCTTTTCCGGGAACACCTCATAATCTTCTGCGCTGTGACTCAAAAGATACATCTCCATGGCTGAGCCCTCGCTCATGGGTTCATCCTTTCCCTGCCCTCCCGAGGGCACGTATTTCACTGTTTTTCCAGTTATAGTCTCCTGCTCCCAGGCAAAGCGGATCGCCCTGTTCACCCTTCCCTTCAGGAGAGGCCTGACCTTTCCCTTTTTACTTATGGAGCAGCCCAGGATAATGGCATAATCCCTGTCATAGTGAGGCGCTATTTTCAAAACAGCAAGACCCGTCAGGAAGATGGACAGGAAGGTACATTCCCCATAGCAGAGCATAAGCCTTAAAAAGATCATGAGGTCATTCACCGCCGGAGGCATCTCGTTCAAAGGCCTCCAGGCCATATTGAGGACGATCAGATAGGCCGCGCTTATCACCAGCCCTATAAAATTGCTGCGCCGGAAGCCCTCACGTTTTAAGAGCACAATGTTGCTTATGCATAAAAAAAGACAGATGAAACTTATGGGGATAAAAAGAACTCTGGAAAAATCCCATAAAAAGAAGGCCATGGAGTGAAAGATATCCCCCATTTCCCCGGAAGACCTGAGATTCAGGGCGGAACGCCCTATTATCATAGCCGTCGTCAGAATAAAGAGGCTGAGTAAAACAATATTTCTGTAAGCATAGGGGTCAGCGCGAAAGGATATGAAAAGGGCTGCGATAACCGCCAGGCTTACAGAAATAAGTATAATGTCAATCAATACCGTCAATCTTTGTAATATCCTGTTTCCTTTAAGACACGGTCCATAAGTTCTGCATTTTTAACGGAGAATTCAGGGGTAACAAGGGGCTTTTCATCGCCGAGTATGCACCTGCCCAGCTGTTCAACTTCAAGGGTATAGTTATCGGGAACAAAGATACTGTTCTTCTGAACACCATCGTTGGTGAAGATGATATAGGAGATGCCGCCTCCCTGATTATATTCCACATATGACTTTACGGATCCCTTTGTACCGTGGATATAGAGCCTGTCAAACCTGGAATCCGTATTCTCTCCAAGCACCATTCCCACATTGAATTCCGCTCTGGCACCGTTTGCGAAACGGATGAGTCCTGCAGTCATAAGGTCAACATCCTCATCGGAGAATTCCGCGCTGGCCTTCACCAGTACGGGATCGGAATCTATAAGGGTAAGGATCATGGTGGTACAGTAGCAACCCAGATCGTACATGGCGCCGCCCCCAAGCTCTTTATAAAGCCTTATATCATCTTTATAACCCTGGGTAATGAATCCGGTCTCCACATAGTCCACCTCTCCTATGGTGCCGCTTTTGATCACATCCTTAAGGCTGTCCACATAGGGGCTGTGAAGATAGGCATAGGCTTCCATCAGATATCTGCCGCTCTCCTCCGCCGCCTTGAAGAGTTCTCTTGCTTCTCCGGCATTTAAGGCCATGGGCTTCTCACAGAGCACATGCTTCCCGGCCTTCAGAGCTTCCTTTACCCATTTTGCGTGGATATTATTGGGCAGGGGAACGTAAACCGCCTGTACTTCCGGATCCTGCAGCAATTCCTCATAGCTCCCGTAAGCCTTTTCAAATCCGAATTCTTCCTTAAATGCATTGGCTTTTTCCGCGCTTCTTCCGGCTATGGCATACAGCTCACAGTTTTCAGCTTCCTTCATTCCGGGTATCGTTGCGACCTTCGCAATATTGGCAGTACCCAGTATTCCCCATCTGACCTTGCTCATCAGGCTTCCCTCCCTTAAAAATCTGTTGCTTTTTCAAATCCGTTCATTTATGATAAGTGGACAGTTTTCGTACCGTCCGAACAGACCTGTATGATAAGGGTACATTAAAATATGAAAAAAAACAAGAGCCGTTCCTCCGATATAGTTAATATGACTGAGGGAAATCCCGTGGGTCTTCTGATCCGTTTTTCCATTCCCATGCTTGTGGGAAATCTTTTCCAGCAGGTTTATAATCTGGCGGATTCGGTCATCGTCGGCCGTCTGGTAAGCGCCAACGCTCTTGCGGCCATAGGGGCCTCATCCTCCGTGACCTTCCTTTTCTTTGCGCTCTGCAACGGTATCGGAACAGGAGGAGGGATCATTACCTCCCAGCATTTCGGCAGCGGTGACGACGGGAAGGTAAAGAAGTGTATTTCAAATACGGCATACATCATGCTGATCTATCCGCTGATGGTGGGGATCCTGGCCTTTATCTTTTCCCGGCCCCTGCTTGTGATCCTGAAGACTCCCGATGCGATAATGGACGACTCCCTGATCTACATCAGGATAATGTGCGTCGGTACCGTCTTTGTGTCTTTTTATAATTATATCTCATCCATGCTCCGGGCACTGGGGGATTCCAGGACACCCCTGTATTTCCTTGTGTCCGCCTGCCTCATCAATGTGGTGCTGGATCTTTTTTTCGTTTATGTCATGAAACTAAGCGTTGCAGGGGCCGGGATCGCAACGGTCATATCACAGTTTCTGGCGGGCGCCGGCTGTATCATCTACGCGATGCTTAAGAACCCCTATTTCAGGCTTGGGACCGAAGACCTGAAGGTAGACAGAAAGATCACCCTCTCTGTCATCAGGCTTGGTATACCCCTTTCCCTGCAGTTCAGCCTTATAGCCGTTTCCTGCATGGCTCTCCAGGCGGTTGTCAACACCTTCGGAGCTGTAGCTGTTGCAGCCTTCACAGCCACCAGCAGGATAGAGCAGCTCCTTCACCAGCCCTATCAGACTCTCAGCACGGCGCTGTCAACCTATACCGGACAGAATTACGGAGCCCGGAAACACCGGCGCATAATAGAGGGATATCATAAATCCCTGATAATGATGGTAATATTCTCTCTGGCCATGCTGCCCTTCATGTGGTTCCTCGGAAAAGCCATGGTAAGGCTCTTCGTGGAGGATGCGGAGGTCATAAGCATGGGGGCGATCGCCCTGCAGATCTCCAGTCTGTTCTACTCATTCCTCGGTCTCATATATGTGGTGAGAGGCGTACAGAACGGCCTTGGAGACGCATTTTTCTCATTCTTAAACGGGATAGTGGAGATCATCGGAAGATTCTCAGTCCCTGTCATCATGACCTCTATCCCGGCTATCGGCGTATGGGGTATATGGTGGTCTGTGGGGGTGGTCTGGTTCATAAGCGGCTTTACCGCCTGGCTCAGGTACCTGTACTGCAGGAAAAAGATACTTAACGATTGAATCGCAGCAAAACCCGAAGTATAATCGATAAATGATCCCTATCAAATTTATCAAATATCAGTCGGAAAACGCCTAAACAGTGTACTGTTTATAAAAGAAAGGAGCGGCAGGAAAGACTATGGACAGATCGAAGGTATATTTTACGGATTTCCGGACCGTACTGGGGGTAAGCCTTACCGAGAAGCTTCAGAAGCTCATCAGGAAGGCGGGTATAGGTTCCATTGACATGAACGGGAAATTCGTGGCCATCAAGATGCATTTCGGAGAACTGGGGAATCTGGCTTATCTCCGGCCCAATTATGCCAAAGCGGTGGCGGATGTCGTAAAGGAGGGAAAGGGTCTCCCCTTCTTAACCGACTGCAATACCCTCTATCCCGGAAGCCGCAAGCACGCCCTGGAGCATCTGGACTGTGCCAATATGAACGGCTTTAACACGGTTACCACAGGCTGCCAGATAATCATCGCCGACGGACTCAGGGGAACCGATGATATCACAGTTCCCGTGCCAAACGGCGAATACTGTAAGGAAGCCTACATAGGCCGGGCAGTTATGGATGCGGATGTCTTCATAAGCCTCAGTCATTTTAAGGGTCATGAGCAGGCAGGCTTCGGCGGTGCCATTAAGAATATAGGTATGGGCTGCGGCAGCCGCGCCGGAAAAATGCAGCAGCATAACAGCGGCCATCCCCATGTAAAGACGGATCTCTGCAGAGGCTGCAGGAGATGCGCAAAGGAGTGCGGCTCCGATGCCATAAGCTACGGAGACGACAACAAAGCCTTTATCGACCCTGACAAGTGCAAGGGCTGCGGACGCTGTATCGGAGCCTGCGCTTTCGACGCCATTGAAAACGACAACGAGAATGCACCCCAGATGCTGGGAAGGCGTATGGCAGAGTATACCGCAGCAGTCATAAGCGGCAGACCGAACTTCCATATAAGCCTTATCACCGACGTATCCCCCAACTGCGACTGTCACGGCGAAAATGATGCGCCCATCCTTCCGGATATCGGAATGCTCGCGTCCTTTGACCCTGTAGCCCTTGACCAGGCCTGTGTGGATCTGTGCCAGAAGGCCGAACCCATAAGGAACAGCCAGCTTGGCGACAATATGTCAAAGGAGCATTTCCATGATCACGGAGATGTGTTCTTAAACAGCAACCCCAATGTTTCCTGGGCGGAAACACTGGAGCATGCGGAAAAGATCGGTATAGGGACAAGACAGTATGAACTGATCACCATGAAGTAAGGGCGCGAAATAGCCGTTATCTTCACTGATCCGGGCTGGCAGGCAGCATTCAGCTGCTTTCCAGCCTTTTTATAAGTTCGTCGAAGCTTTCATCATCCCGTCTTATATCGTAACTTACGGAGAGCGCCGCCTCCTTTTCCTTTGCGTCATCAGTAAGGTTCTGTAAAAAGAGCTTCAATATCATCTCCGGATGGGGTTCCCCAATGAGAAAATAGCTGTTACGGTCAAGGCGGACTATCTTCATCTCATGGGGCAGGTCCTCCTTTAATACTCCCGGAAGCGCTCCCTTCGGGTCATCGGCCTTTATCAGTATTCCCAGTGCTCCCTCGAAAAACCTGTCAGAGCCATTAAGGTTTAACAGCTTCAGATATTCCCTGGAATGGAAACCGGTCTCCTTATCCAGAAAGCGGCGGTTATAGCGCATGGCAAGGAAAAGAAGCATAAGTCCGATCCCTATGGCCAGCGGGATAAGATCCATTTTCCTTCCGATGATCATGGATATCACCACTCCCAGAACAATGGGGATGATAAATAACACCCCCCTGTAATCTGTCGGACCTTTTACTTTTATATTATAATCCGCAAGCTTCCATAAAGCCCAGATAAGGATAATGAGTTCCACAGCTCCGAAAGCATGACGGAAGAATATGGTCCTTATCAGTTCCGCCAGCTCCGCATTAACGTTGACAAAGAGGCCGCTGTACAGGACCACCACGGATACGATGGCATCCACTGCCGCGATGATCAGCATGATCCTTAAAATGAGAGGAGTTTCCTTTTTCAGATGATCCCTGCTGTGATGCAGCATAAAATCCACAAGCAGTATCCACTGAAGGAGTATCGCCAGCTGTATCATGTCGTCTATAAAGTATATCCACACCAGAGCCAGCTTGTTGATCTCTGTGGAGAAACCGCCAAAGACCGTATCCGAAGCCACCCGTACCAGGGCAGACACTATGGACATGATACAGATCCGCCCGAACATTTTATCGTCATCATTTCTATGGCCGGTCTCTGCCCTGCTCCACAGAAATGCCACTGCGATGATAAGGATTGCAAACAGATTAAAAAGCAATGCGATGTTATTCATTCCTGCCTCCCCTCTTTACGCTCTCC
>JAFVEU010000038.1 GCA_017475845.1 Lachnospiraceae bacterium
ATCTGCGCAACCACCGTACAGGAGGGCTACGAGATCTTATATACCTTCGGTAAGGGATATGATGAAGTACAGGTGAAGATCCATACGGACGTGGGAGAGCACGTACAGAGCATAAGCCGTCTTTTCCCGCCTGCATGGCTGTATGAGAACGAGATCCATGATCTTTACGGGATCGAGATCGACGGAATAACCCTGGATTTCAGGGGAGGGCTGTACAGGACCGCGGAAAAGGCTCCTTTTGCCCATAAAGAAGAAGCTAAGGAGGGAAAATAAAATGGCATCGAGAAGCGTGATTCCCTTCGGGCCCCAGCATCCGGTCCTGCCGGAACCCATACATCTGGATTTGGTGCTGGAGGATGAAAAAGTTGTGGAGGCGGTGCCCTCCATCGGATTTGTACACAGGGGACTTGAAAGCCTTGTGTCAAAGAAGGATTTTAAGGAAATGGTGTATGTTGCGGAGCGTATCTGCGGCATCTGCTCCTTCGGCCACGGCTTCGGATACTGTGATGCCGTGGAGCATATTATGGATATCCATGTGACCGAAAGGGCGGATTATCTCCGCACCATTCTATTTGAGCTTTCCAGAATGCACAGCCATATCCTGTGGATGGGTCTTATGGCTGATGCCTTCGGCTTTGAAAATCTTTTCATGGATACCTGGAGGATCAGGGAAAAGGTTCTGGATATGCTGGAAGCTGCCACAGGAGGCAGGGTCATCTTTTCCATTCTGGATGTGGGCGGCTTGAGACGAGATATCCCGGACGATCTCCTTAGGAGCTTTATGCCGGTTTTGAATGACATAGAAAAGGAACTGGCCATTGATATAAAGACTTTCCTGAATGACAGTGCAGTTAAGTCAAGGCTCTGCGGAGTCGGATACTTAAGCCCCGAGCAGGTGGAGAACCTGGGCTGCTGCGGACCCTTCTTAAGGGGAAGCGGTGTTAAAAGGGACTCCAGAAAGCTTGGATATGCTGCCTATGATGATATAGATTTCGAGATCATAGTCAGCAATGACTGCGATACCTACGGACGTACCTTTGTCCGTGCCCATGAGATACTCCAGAGCATAGCCATCATCCGTCAGGCCATCGCAAAGGTTCCGGCAGGTGAGGTCATGGTTCCCGTCAAGGGCTTCCCTGAAGGAGAGCACATGACGAGACTGGAACAGCCCAGAGGCGAGGCCTGCTATTACGTAAAGGCCAACGGGACCAAGTTCTTGGAGAGGATGAGAGTCCGTACTCCAACCTTCGCGAACATCCCTGCCCTTACCGAGACACTTCAGGGCTGCGAGCTGGCTGACGTTCCGATCCTTGTGGTAGCCATCGACCCCTGCATCAGCTGCACCGAGCGGTGATTTTTCGGGGATGCAGTGTATTTATGCCTAAGAGAAGAGAAAAGCCTCAAAAAGGGCATAGAATTCCACGTTTGTGAGGACTGTGGCGGCGGGGTTTATGCCTAAGGGAAGAGAAAAGCCTCAAAAAGGGCATAGAATTCCGCGTTTGTGAGGGCAGTGGCGGCAGGTTTTATGCCTAAGAGAAGAGAAAAACCTCAAAAAGGGCATAGAATTCCGCGTTTGTGAGGGCAGTGGCGGCGGGGTTTATGCCTAAAAGAAGAGAAAAACCTCAAAAAGGGCATGGATTTCCGACAGCGGATGGGCTAAGGCGGGAAACCGGAGATATTGTAATTAAAGAGATATAAAAAAGAAAAGGAAATATACGATGAGCACAGTTAATTATGTAGGCCAGGCTCTGAAGAACCTGTTTTCAAAGCCGGCGACGCTGAATTATCCTTTTGAAAAAAGAGAATTTCCCGAAGGGACCAGGGGACATGTGGAAAATGACATGGATGTGTGCATTTTGTGCGGTCTTTGTCAGATGAAGTGTCCCACAGGGGCTATCACCGTGGACAAAAAAGCAAGGACCTGGGCCATAAGGCCTTTTTCCTGCATCTAGTGCAGATCCTGTGTGGACAACTGTCCTAAGAAATCCCTTTCCATGGACAAGCAGTATCAGGAGCCGGGACCGGAAAAAACAGAGAAGGTCTTTGATCTGTCGGATAAGCAGAAAGCGATGCTGGATGCTCAGGCAAAGGCTGCCGCGGAGAAGGCAGCTGCCGCAAAGGCTGCCATGGAAGCAAAGAAAAAGGCTGAGGCAGAGGCTAAAGCAAATGGCGGAGAAGCCGGCAAAGCTGAAGCTGATGCAGCTGCCGCCGGTGCAGCGAAGCCGGAGTAGAGGAGAGGGACGTATGTGTGTTGCGATCCCCGGCAGGGTAATAGCCTGTCATGGCAGAAAGGCATCCGTTGATTTCAGCGGTACCAGGGTGGAAGCAGATGCCGGGCTTGTCAGAATCGAAGAGGGGGACAGGGTGCTGGTCCATGCGGGCTGCATTATCCAGAAGCTTAAAGATGAGGACGCGGATTTCATGGAGGAATTCGCGGAGCTCGTTAAAGACATGGAAGCTTAGGGTACAGGCCCGGAGTGTATAGTATATGACAAATGATGAGATCATAAGATCCTTAAGGGAATATGATGGTCCGGATATGAAGCTCATGGAGATCTGCGGTTCACATACCGCAGCCATCGCAAGGAGCGGTATCCGGACTCTTTTATCCGGAAAGATACATATGGTGTCGGGACCCGGCTGCCCTGTCTGTGTGACGGTGACGGCGTATATCGACAGGCTTATTGAACTGTCCAGGAACAGGAAGAACGTGATCTGTACCTTCGGGGATCTGATACGGGTGCCGGGGAGCAGCGAAAACCTTGGAAAAGCAAGGGCAGAGGGAGCGGACATCAGAATGCTCTACTCGCCCTTTGATATGATGCCTCTTGCAGAGGAAGAGAAGGATAAGACTTTTATTTTTGCCGCCGTGGGTTTTGAGACTACAGCTCCGGTGTATGCCGGGCTTTTATCCGAGGCGGAGGACAGAAGGATTGAAAATATACGACTCCTTACCTCCTTAAAGACCATGCCCCGGGTGGTGGAAAGGATCGGAAACAGGATGGACGGATATCTGCTTCCGGGCCATGTCTGTACCGTAAGCGGTTTCGGGACTTACGAGCCCCTGGCGGAAAAGCTTTCCATACCCTTTGTGGTGGCATCTTTCGAGCCGGAAAACATCCTGCAGGCGATCTACGCCATGGTAATGCTTAAGGATAAGGGCATTGTCAGGAATTTCTATCCCTCCGCTGTCACAAGGGACGGAAACGCTCTTGCAAGAGAAGCCGTGGATAAGTATTTCGAGGCCGGAGATGCCACCTGGAGAGGTCTTGGAAGCATAGAGGGGTCCGGACTTTATTTAAGGCGGGAATATACCGGCTTTGACGCAGGGAGCGCCGGTCTCACCGATGATCATGAAACGGCAGGCTGTCACTGCGCAAAGGTTATCTGCGGTGAAGAAAAGAGCGAAGACTGTCCTCTTTTCGGCAGGTCCTGTACCCCTTCTTCTCCGAAGGGGGCCTGCATGGTATCCGGGGAGGGGGCATGTTTTAACGGATATCATTCTGAAATGACCAAAATATCGTGATCTTAAGCCCGAAAGTTTATGATTTTTTTACTTGTATTTATGGGATTTTCTGATTATAATAATGCAAGTTTTTCGGATAATCATGTTTTATCAGGTGCCGCAGGGCGCCGGAAATGGAGTGAAAAGTGAGGAATACCATTAGAAAGATTATGACAGGGGTTTTATCGGCAGCAATGATCATGGCTTTTTCAGTACCCGCCATGGCAGACAATGCGGCACCCCAGGTTTATGTGAATTTTATCTGTGACGGAGTTACTTCAGGGAAGTATGTTCCCGCAGGATCAAATGTTACCGCACCCAGCGTTCCGCTGCATGCAGGCTTTACCTTCTGCGGATTTGACAAGTCCCTTTACAATGTGACCACAAACACTACCTATGTTGCGGTATATGCGAACAATGCCCTCGGTGATGAGGCGATCAGGGCTAAGAAGGCTTCTCTTCCTACCCCTGCTGTTTCAGCTACAACAGTTGCGGATCCCAACGCACTGCAGGTGACACCCCTTCCCGGGCCCGCTCCCGCAGCTCTCATGAATCTGCTTCAGGCTCAGCAGGCAGCGGCTAATACCGCTTCCGCATCCGCAAATGCAGCAGTTCCCGCAGCAACCCAGGCAGTGGCAAATGCGGCAGGTGCTTTACAGGCAGCAGCCCAGACCCCCGCAGCGCAGAACGTGCTTGCACAGGCTGCAGCGGCAGCACAGACAGCAGCCCAGAATCCTGCTGTACAGAATGCGGCAGCCCAGGCTGCACAGACTGTTCAGGCAGCAGCCCAGGCTCCTGCAGCACAGTCTGCTGCACAGGTGGTTACAGCGGCTGCCAACGGACTTCCCAGCTGGGCAGTAAGCCTTCACGGTGTAGATGCAGCCGGAGTCGCAGAGGTTTATAAGTACTGGAAGACCGTTAAGAATGTGGATGATGCAACACTCCAGGCTAACTGGGATGCGCTCCTTAACCACTACGCAGGACACGGCACACAGGGCTGGTAAGAGATATAGAAATTTAGTATAATAAAGGCATCTGTCTTCGGGCAGGTGCTTTTTTGGATGCTTTGGACCGGGGAGTAAGGGTTTAAGGAGAAGGTATGAAAAAGAACAGGGTATTTATCATAGGTGAAAAAGAGAGCTTCATCATTAGGGTTCTGCTTCAGAAGCTGAACGCTGCGGGCATGGAAGCGGATTTTGTAAAAGCGGGAGTAAATACCATAAATGCCTCACTTGAGGGAAATGAGAAGGCCCAGCTTGTCTACTTTGTGGAGACGGATGAGACCATACCCCGGGATGTCAGGAACTATCTCATAGATAAGCTGAAGGATGAAGACAGGCAGTTCATCCTTATCGGGGATGCGAATGACAATAAAAAGATCATTGACAACATGCCGGGAGACCTAATCTACAAAGCCTTTGACCGGCCCGTGAACAATGACGCCTTCGTAAAGACCGTATCCGATCTCTTCGGAAAGATAGAGGCGGGTGAATTCAGAAAATCCATCCTCATAGTGGATGACGATCCTTCCTATATGGGGCTGGTCCGGGAGTGGCTGAAGAGTGAGTACAAGGTGTCCATGGCGGTATCCGGGCTGCAGGCCTTAAAATGGCTCGGAAAGAATACCGTGGACCTGATACTTCTGGATCATGAAATGCCTGTTACCAGCGGGCCCCAGGTGCTGGAGATGCTCCGGAGCGACCCGGACACCAGCCGGATCCCCGTTATCTTCCTTACGGGAAAGGGTGACAAGGAAAGCGTTATGCAGGTGGTAGCCTTAAAGCCTGAGGGATATTTCCTTAAGACCATTGAAAAGGAAGAGCTGTTAAACAACTTAAGAAGCTTCTTTAAGACAGGAAAGTGCATGTAAATGGCGTGGCTCTCCATAAATAGTCCCGGGAGGACAGAGTAGTGAGAATAGTAAATCTTGAGAATAAGGACAGGAAGGTGGTGGCGGAAGCCGGAAGGTTCAAGGTGCTGGAATACTTAAGGGACGTCAGTGTTTCCCCTGATACGGCATCCACGGAGTACTTCATGTCCGAGATGGGAGTCCGGAGAAGGCAGCTTATCGTTGAGCTGGACGGCTCCAACAGAGTGGTGACCCAGGCCGGTGCCATGCAGTGGTTTGCGGGTGATGTGCGGGCTGCTACCGGTATAAAGGGAGTGGGGAATCTCGTAGGAAACCTTGTAAAGGGCGCAGTCACCAATGAATCCGCCGTGAAGCCCGAATATGAAGGAAAAGGCTATCTTGCCCTGGAGCCTACCTATAAATTCATCATACTGGTGAACATTGGGGAGTGGGGCGGAGGAATGACCATCGAAGACGGCATGTTCCTTGCCTCGGACGATACCGTTAAGAATAAGGTGGTGGGCCGGAGCAATCTGTCTTCCGCTCTTCTGGGAAAGGAAGGGCTTTTCAACCTGTCATTATACGGCAGCGGCATAGCTGCACTGGAGAGCAATGTTCCGGGAGATGAGCTTATCGAGATAGAGCTTAATGACGAGGAACTGAAGATCGACGGGGATATGGCCGTATGCTGGACCACGGGACTTAAATTTACCGTGGAGAGGACCACAAAGACCCTTATCGGCTCGGCGATGTCGGGAGAAGGGCTTGTGAATGTTTACAGGGGAACCGGAAGGGTGCTGATGAGCCCTGTGGCTTTGACTGGCAGTCTTTATGACGCAACAAATTCCCTAAAGGCAAAACCGGGCTGACCGCAGTAAAGTCCCGGCGGGTTACAAAGCAAGGAAAGTAAGGAGAGATAAGGATGCTCAGCATAATATCCAGTCTGATAACACCGGTGATAATAGTGCTCACCGTGCTAATGCTCTTTGTGATACTTAAGAATTACACTTCCCTCAAGGATCATTACCACACCATTTCCCACGCCCTTAACGGAGTGGAGGTAAAAAAGGAGGTGGATCCCTTCGGGAACGTGACGGAGTACGGACGGAGGACTGCCGCCGATATAGACACAATTCACTCATACGAGAATAAATACAACGAGAGCAGATCCGCCTTTGAGACCATATCCCAGCTTATCCCCATCTTTCCCCTGATGGGCATACTGGGGACGGTAGCCGGTATCATGGGACAGACTACGGCTAAGGACAGCTATGCCATAGTGGGTTCCCTTAACATAGCTCTTTATTCCACCTTCTGGGGGCTCATTGCTTCCATAGGCTTAAAGCTCCTTATCACCCTTCTGAACGGAAGGATAATAAACGCCGTGGACAATATGCTGGAATCCTATGATACCACCATAAGGACCAGAGGGATTTTAAACAGGATAAAGGAAGAACAGTGACATGAGGAGATCCGGTAGAAGGCGGAATGACATACTGATAGATCTGACATCCCTGTTAGATGTGATCTTTATCCTTCTGATGGTCGTTCTTGCGCGTCAGCAGATCTCCGGCATGGATATGGATGAACAGACGGCAAGGCTTAAGGCGGAACAGGCAGCGCTGCAGGCGGAGAAGGCGGAGACCATGGATGAGTACAGGCTCTATTCCGCCCAGAACGATCTGACGGAAAAGATGGTGATCATTTCCGTTACCGCCACCTTCGATCCCGAAAACCCCAGGGAACGGAGCCTTAAGATCTTAAGGAACGGGGATGATAAGCCCGAGGTATTCCCTCTTTCAGGGGGAAACACGAAGGAAGCCTATGGGAAATTTGAGGAAAGGCTTGCTTCCTGCGTTAAGGAGGCCGGCGGACTTCCGGTGGTATTATCCCTGGCGGATGACGGCAGTGAGATCCTCTACAGGGATGCTCAGAGGATACAGGAGATCTTTAATTCCCTAAGCAGCCTGTCGGATGATGTTTATATAAGGGCCATGGATACGGAGGACAAATAAGGCGGATGGTAATTCTGATCATTGCCGGGATCCTTCTTATGGCAGCGGCTATCATAGCATTCAGGAAATTTCCCGGTATCAGGCTTAAAGTCATATGGCTCACTCTCCTTGCAGGTGCCCTCTTACTTATCACAGGGATACTGCTTCTTTTGTTTATTCCCGGAAAGGGACTTCTATCATCTGGGAGGGAGAATGTCATAAGCAATGATGATGTTTCCGGAGTAAGGGATGACAGCGGGGATATCCCCTCTTCCCCGGGAACCGTTATCATAAGCGGGAGCGAGATAAGCATAAACGGTGAAGTGATGCCGGATATCACAGCTTTTGATAACTATA
>JAFVEU010000039.1 GCA_017475845.1 Lachnospiraceae bacterium
TACCCGCCGATCGGAGAAAAAAGGAAAAGGCGGGTGCGATTTAAGCGCCGGCATACCCGCCGATCGGAGAAAAAAGGAAGTGGCGGGTGCGATTTAAGCGCCGGCATACCCGCCGATCGGAGAAAAAAGGAAAAGGCGGGTACGATTTAAGCGCCGGCATACCCGCCGATCGGAGAAAAAAGGAAAAGGCGGGTACGATTTAAGCACCGGCATACCCGCCGATCGGAGAAAAAAGGAAAAGGCGGGTGCGTATCAGGTAAAGAGTATCGGATGGAAACAGCCCGGAAAGCATTCCGGGCTGAAATGTGCAAAATCATGAGATGTTTTTAGAATGATCTCATGGTTTTGCTTTATTTTTGTGCTGCGGGAACCCGGGGTGGGAGTGATGCGGGAACCCGGGGACGGGAGAGATGCGGGAAACCCGGGGGCGGGTGATATGATCAGTTTGACAGTTTCTTAACAAATAAATATAATTCTATATGATTCTTCACTGACAGGCAAGGTGCAGGCTATGACTGATAAAGAGATTTCAAGAGCGGTTATTAAGAGACTTCCAAGATATTTCAGATATCTCGGAGAATTGAAGGATGCCGGGGTGGAAAAGATATCATCCCAGGAGCTTTCACAGATCATGCATGTAACTGCTTCCCAGATAAGACAGGACTTAAATAATTTCGGGGGCTTCGGACAGCAGGGATACGGCTATAACGTAAAACATCTCTATGACGAGATCGGAAGGATACTCGGACTGGACCGGGAGCACAATCTTATCATAATCGGTGGAGGCAATCTCGGAAGCGCTCTGGCAGGTTACGGTAATTTTGCCAACAGAGGCTTTATAATGAAGGGTGTGTTTGACGTATCACCCTCTCTGGCAGGGCAGTATATCAGGAATATCCCCATCCTGCCCATGTCCGCTCTTCCTGAATTCATAGAGAAGAACAATATCGACATTGCAGTCATTGCCATCCCGAAGACACAGGCGGTGGCAGTTGCGGACACTCTTGTAAAGTGCGGGATAAAGGCTATCTGGAACTTTTCCCATGTGGATCTGGAGGTTCCGGATGATGTGGTGGTGGAATCCGTGCATCTTTCCGAGAGTCTTATGAGGCTCTCATATAACTTAAGCAGAGTAGGTTTCGGTGAAGAACCGGATAATGATTAAGGCGGGTTTTTCATGGCTGGCAGTTATAAGGAAGATAAATTTCAGGCTGCGCTGGTGGGGAAGAACGTTCCCACACTGACCCTGGACAATAAATGGCATAAGCTTATGGCTGAGGTGGGAAAGACCCCCGAAATGACAAAGCTTGAAGAAAAGCTTAATAAGCTTGTGAAGGAGCAGGGTAAGATCACCAATGAGCTTAAGGATTTAAAAAAGCTGAAATCAAATCTCATGAATGAGATCGTTAATAACATGGAGGGAGCCGAGAAATCAGCTTCCGGCAGTGCGGAAAAAAAGAAGCTGGATGACAACAAAAGGCTTATTAATGAAATAAATGAGAAGGTTGACCGCTATAATGACGATATGCTCGATCTGCCGAAGGAGATAGCATCGGTCAATACCGAGCTTATGCTCCTAACCATGGAGGAGAGCTATAAGGTCATAAGGAGCAATACCAGTGAGATAGAAGAAATAGGCGACTGGATAAAGATGATGAGGATGGAATTAAAAAAGAACATCCTCCATAAGCAGCACATGGAACTGGTAAATGTGCAGCTTTATTCATATATGCAGGGGATCTTCGGTCCGGATGTGCTGGATATCTTCGATATCAACTATGATATAGAAGCCACCAGGCAGGCCCTTATAAAGAAGAAGGAAGCCATGATGGAAGAGAAGGAAAGGGAAGAAAAAAGGAAGAGTGTGGAAGCGGCTTTTGACGCAGCTAAAGCTCCGGGAGATCAGGGATAAATGAAATACATTCTGTCGGCGGAAGAAATGAGATCTGCGGATGCCCGTACTGCCGAGCTTATGCATGTGAGCAGTGCGGTGCTCATGGAGAGGGCGGCTCTCCTTACTGCGGAACGGGTAGTAAAGCGGATCGGTAAAAAGAGAAGAAAGGTCCTTATTGTCTGCGGCCCCGGAAATAACGGGGGAGACGGCTTTGCCTGCGGACGTATCCTTCTGGAAAAGGGGATAGAGACGGATTTTCTCTATATAGGGGATGAAGGGAAAATGTCCCTGCTGGAACGTGAGCAGTTCCTGTCTGTCAGGGCGCTGAAGGAAGAAGCGGTTTTCATGGGCTCCCTGCCGGTCATGGATCATGATATCATAGTGGATGCCATTTTCGGCATCTCCCTTTCAAGAAATGTTGAGGGGGCTTACGCGGATGTCATCGGACGGATCAATGGGGCCCGGAGATCGGGAGCCTTTGTCATATCCATCGATATACCAAGCGGGATAGAGGCTGATACGGGACAGGTTATGGGGATTGCCGTGGAAGCGGACGAGACTCTGGTGTGCGGCTTTTATAAATACGGGAATTTCCTCCACCCCGGCACAAGGTATTCCGGGAAGCTTATTTTAGGCGATATAGGCATTACGGAAAAGTCTCTTTCCGGAAAGCCCAGGCTTTCATATCTTGAAAAAAATGATATCCGTCTTCCGGAAAGGATCCCGGATTCCAATAAGGGGAGCTACGGAAAGGTTCTCTTATTTGCGGGGAGCAGCGATATTGCAGGAGCTGCCTGCCTTGCAGGAAAGGCGGCCTTAAGATCCGGCTGCGGTATGGTCAGGGTCCTGACTCACGAGAGGAACAGGGAGATATTGCAGTCCTTCTGCCCTGAACTGCTTATCAGCACTTATGGGGATAAGGGTAAGGAAAAGGCTCCGGCTGAGCAGCTGTCACTTTTTGACAATGTGAATGTTCCTGAGGAGAGCATGACAAAAGCTCTGTCCTGGTGTTCCGTTATAGCGGCGGGGCCGGGGATCGGAACAGGGAAACAGGCCGGGGAAAGGCTGAGCTATCTCCTTAAAAATGCTGAAAACAGGCCGGTGGTGTTGGATGCGGATGCGCTTAACATCATAGCCGGTAATATGGATCTCCTTACGGACTGCAGCTCGGAGATAGTCATCACTCCACACCTTATGGAGATGTCAAGGCTTACGGGGATCCCGGTGGCGGAGATAAAAAGCCACCTCACCAGTGTTGCATCCGACTTTGCCACAGGGTATCATGTGATAACCGTGCTCAAGGATTCAAGGACCGTTACAGCCCTTCCCGACGGCAGGGTGATACTCAATACAAACGGAAACAACGGTATGGCCAAAGCCGGGAGCGGAGATGTGCTGACCGGCATAATAGCAGCTCTCATAGCCCAGGGTCTTCCTCCGGAAAAAGCCGCATATCTCGGAGTTTCAATTCACGGAGCCGCCGGTGACAGAGCTTTTCATAAGATGGGCGCCCATGGCATGATGGCAACGGACATAATAGAGAATATAAGATGAATAAACACGAACGGGTAGCAGCCTACGTAGATCTGGATAAAATACATGAGAACCTGAAAACCCTTTATGTAAATGTGAGGGCAGGAACCAGGGTACTTGCGGTCATAAAGACCGACGCCTATGGTCACGGTGCGCTTGAGATCGCCAGGGAGACGGAGAGCGAGGATTTTATCTTCGGTTTCGCGGTGGCGACGGCGGAGGAAGCCATAAGCCTTAAGAAAAACGGTATCCGGAAGCCGGTGATGATACTGGGATATACCTTTCCGGAAAGCTATGAGGATATAGTAAAATATGAGATCCGGCCTGCGGTCTTCAGGGAGGATCAGGCTAAGGCCCTTTCCGATGAAGCGGTAAGACAGGATAAGAATGTTTTCTTCCATCTGGCGGTGGACACCGGTATGGGAAGGATAGGTGTTAAATGCGACGAGTCATCCCTTGATACCGTCAGAAATATCATGTGTCTCCCGAATGTGGTCCGGGAGGGGATCTTCACCCATTTTGCAAAGGCGGATGAGCCCGGAACAAAAGCCACGGAGCGTCAGATCGGCCGTTTTAAGGATTTTATCTTCCTCTGCGAGGGGGAGGGCATCAATTTCCGCTATAAGCACTGCTCCAATTCCGCAGGTGTCATTCTATATCCTGAAGCCAATATGGATCTGGTGCGGGTGGGGATCACCATGTACGGCATGTGGCCTTCGGATGATGTGCCCCTTAGAAGGACCGAGATCAAACCGGCGCTTGAACTGAAAAGCCATATCGTATATATTAAAGATGTTGTCTCCGGAGATGAGATAAGCTACGGAGGGACCTATGTGGCGCTGAAGGAAAGAAGGATAGCCACCATTCCGGTGGGTTACGGTGACGGATATCCAAGAAGCCTTTCCAATAGGGGATATGTGCTGCTCCACGGTGAAAAAGCCCCTATAGTGGGGAGGATCTGCATGGATCAGTTCATGATAGATGTGACCGATATTCCCGATGCAAGGGAGGGGGACACGGTGACGCTTCTCGGATCCGATGGCGGAGCCCTTATCAGTGCGGAAGAACTGGGACGCCTAAGCGGCAGATTTAATTATGAATTCACCTGTGATCTGGGTTCCAGGATCCCACGGGTCTTTCTGAAAAGAGGACAGGCAGTTATGGAAAGGATTCCCTTCGCCTGACAGGATATGGATATATTCAAAAATCTCATTAAAAAGGATAATGTGAATGAGGATGAGATAATCTCCATGGTCAACGAGGGCCACGAGCAGGGAGTGCTGGATTCTTCAGAGGCTCAGATGATCACCAATATCTTTGAGTTCGGTGACAAGGAAGCCCGGGATATAATGACTCACAGGGAGAATATCATCAGCGTTGACTGCAACGAGAAGCTGGAGGACGTGGCGGAATTCATGCTTGACGGCAAGAATTCCAGATGTCCGGTCTACGAGGACAACATTGATAATATAATAGGCATAATCCATTTTAAGGATGTGATGAAGGCCAATGTGAGGAGCGAGAACCGGAATAAGCCCTTAAAGGAGCTGGAGGGTATTATCAAAGAAGCCCACTTCATACCCGAGACCCGGAAGATCGACATACTCTTCAAATCCATGCAGCAGAAGAAGATCCACATGGTGATCGTTGTGGATGAATACGGCCAGACAGCCGGCATAGTCTGCATGGAGGATATACTGGAAGAGATCGTGGGCAATATCCTCGACGAGTTCGACGAGGATGAGGTCATGATCCGCATGCAGGGAGATGATACCTATATCTGCGACGGACTTGCTCTTTTATCCGATGTGGGAGAAAAGCTGGGTATAGAGTTCCCTGAGGAGGGGTATGAGACCCTTAACGGTTTTATGACCGACAGGCTGGGACACATACCTAAGAGCGGGGAGGATTTCGAAGTGGAGTTTTCCGGATGGAAATTCCGTATCGCCTACGTAAAGGGGCGGATAGTCAAAACCGTGAGGATCACCAAAGTTTTAGCAGCCGGATAAAACGGGATGCGAAGCCGGGGGTAGTTTTTTTCGGGCTTTACTCCCCGGGGCACTGATGCGCCCGGCGCATCAAAACGTGCCCGTGAAACGTCCACTGGACGTTTCACCCCTACGCGCGCGGCTGCACAAAGCAGCACTCCTTAGAAAGAGTGTTGCGCACAATATTTGTTTAATGAAAGGAGTGCTGCAAGTGTCAGGACATTCAAAATTTGCTAACATCAAGCATAAGAAGGAGAAAAATGATGCGGCCAAGGGGAAGATCTTTACCATTATCGGTCGTGAGATAGCTGTTGCGGTAAAGGAGGGCGGTGCCGATCCCGCCAACAACTTCAAGCTGGCTCAGGTGATCGCCAAGGCCAAGGCCAATAACATGCCTAATGATACCATTGAAAGAGGCATCAAGAAGGCATCGGGCGAGGGAGCCAGTGTGAATTACGAATACTGCACCTATGAAGGTTACGGTCCTGCGGGATCAGCCATTATCGTTGACTGCCTTACCGACAACAAGAACCGTACCGCTGCAAATGTGAGAGCCGCTTTCACAAAGGGCGGCGGAAATCTCGGTGCCCAGGGCTGCGTTTCCTTTATGTTCGATGACAAGGGACAGATCATAATCGATAAGGAAGAATGCAGCATGGAAGCGGACGATCTCATGATGATCGCTCTGGATGCCGGTGCCGATGATTTCAATGAGGAAGATGACAGCTTTGAGATACTGACAAGTCCCGAAGCTTTCCCGGATGTTAAGAAGGCACTGGACGACAGCTCTGTTCCCACTGTTTCCGCCGAAGTTACAAAGATACCCCAGAATTATGTGGAGATCAATGACGAGGAAAGCTTAAAGAAGCTTCAGAGGATACTGGATCTTCTGGATGAAGAGGATGATGTGCAGGCGGTATATACAAATACCAATAACTGACGGAAAGAGAAGCCTGATCCGGGTCTGCATTGTCACATCAGGTGCCTGCCGGATAAATGAGGATTAAATACTGAGATGTCTGAAACGCTTGACAGCAATATGGGGAAACTCCTGTCCGTCCTTGATTTCAGGGAGGCCATGAGTAATTTCAAAAAGAAGTATTATGAGGACTATTTTTATAAGTACAGAAAGTCCATCTCCGATGTGACCGAGGAGATCATAAAAATGTATGCCTCGGAGACAAAGGAGGAGGAAATGGCAAGTGCCGCAAAAAGCCTTGTCAGCTATGCAAAGGACAGATACGAGCATGTTTTCTTCTTAAAAAAGTCCACTGAGCTCATTGATATGCAGTGCATGATGGTATTCTATGCACTGCCGGCTATACTTAAGATCCCTTCAGAGGAGGATTCCAGGCATTTTACCGACATTATCTGTTCCGCCTGGTGCGAGACTTTCCCGAAGGAGACCATAAGCGCAGCGACCTATGAGGAGATCTATGCCGGTTTCCGAACTACTATTTTCGGATTCAATGTAGAAGGATTGTTTGGGGATAAGGATGGAAAAGGATAAAAATCCGGTTTTTTCCGTTTTGGAGATCGTGTTTTTGGTGGTCCTTGTGGGAGCAGGGATCTTTTTCCGTTACAAATTTTATTATAAGACTGCGGAGGTGAACGAGCTCCTTAAGGAGGCAGGGCTTTTCCTTGACGGGATGTCCGAATCCTCATTTTTTACGGTTCCGTCTCCGGCAGGCACGGTAGAGGCCTATTCTGCCCTGTTCAACGTGACGGGGGTGAATGAGAATCTGGCCATGCTGCTGATCATAGGTCTTGAGGCTGTCTCCAACGTGCTTTTCTTCATCCTTGCGAAGAAGATGTTGGGGTCTTTTTACGCATTCATAAGCCTTCCGGTATTTATCATATTGGATTTTCTGGGTATCCCCATCGGAGTTTACGAGGAACTCCCGGTACTCTGCCTGCTTCTTTTCCTGGTAATGCTTTCGCTGACCAGGAAGTTTGAAGAGTTTTCGGATGAGGGACCCCTTTATTTCAGATATGTGTTCATTGGCGTGGCTGCAGGACTTGCGATATTTATGATGCCGGGAAATGTGATAATGATCGGGCTTTCCCTTCTCCTTTCCCTGTATTTTCTTCTTTCGAAGAGAAAAATAAAGCTTTTGCCCGAATATCTCATCGCCCTTATGGCCTCTGCGGTGATATTCCTGCTCCTTATCACCATGAGGGTCATGAATACAGCCCTTCTTCTATCGGATCTGATGAAGGGCTATATAGAACATCTTTTTGATCCCTGGGGAACCGAATATCTGGTCACCGCCATTCTTTTGATGATCCTGTTTATCATTGAGATCATTGTGAGCGTGATGCCGGGAAAGAAGATGGAAAAAGAGATGAAGAAAAGACCTGTTTCCACCGGGGGTCTTCCGGGGGATTTTGTGCTGCACCGGGCCGGGGATAAGGATAAGACCATTGTGGCGAGCGCCGGGAATGAGGATAAAAAGGAAGAAAAAAAGGAAGCCAGAAAGCCCGAAAAGGTAAGAAAAAGCTTCTTTGGATCAAAGGATAAGACAAAGGATAAAGCAGAGATAAAAGCTGAGGTAAAAACCGGGGAAAAAACTGAGGTGAGATCAGAGGCAAAGCCTGATATCAAGGCAGATGTTATGGTAAATGCCACAGTCGGCAAGGCAGACAGTTCCGTGGAGGTGGCAAACGCCAATGCGGCTGCTGCCCTCTATTCCGCTTCCAAAGCTGCGGATCTGGAAAAGAGCATGAAGGATGCCCTTGCAAATAAGGTTCCTCCCGTCAGCAGATTTGCAACTCCCGAAAACGAGACAGAGGAGGAAAAGCAGAAGAGGATCGCGGAATACAGGGAATATGCGGAAAATATCAATCCGAATGAACTGGAATTTGATTTCGATATTCCCTATGATGATGATTTTGATGTGGAAGTGACATTCTGATGTTTATCTTTAATAAGCCTCCGGTGATAACGGAATATGTGATCGAAAGCCATAAGCTTGGGAAAGATGAGAGGAATGTCTTTGCGGTGATCTCAGATCTCCACGAGTGCAGATTCGGAAGGGATAACGGTTTTCTTATTGAGGCATTGAATGAGATCCGGCCCGATGCCCTGATCATCGCGGGAGATCTGATAAACGCATACGCAGAAGGGGATCCTTATTTCACCATGGAGACATTAAATACGCTCCATAAGCAGTATCCTCTTATTTTTTTTGCTCCGGGAAACCATGAGAGCAAGATCCTTAAAAGACCGGTCTTTAAGAAGCAGATGCTCTGCTTTCAGAGGGAAATGGAGAAGGCAGGCCTTTCCCTGCTGAGAAACGGATACAGGGATGCATTTAACGGTTTACGGATCTATGGGCTGGAACTGGATCATGAATTTTACAGGCGCTTTGTGATAAAGAGACTGCCTGAAAAGATGCTGGAAGAGCTACTCGGCAGGGCGGAGGGAGAGAGGTTCAATATCCTTATAGCCCATGATCCGGCACACTTTCCGGATTACATTAAATGGAAACCGGATCTGATCCTGTCGGGACATGTCCACGGAGGGCTGATAAGGATACCGGGCATTGGAGGGCTGATAGGTCCGGCATATACTCCCTTTCCCAAATATGATTCCGGGCTCTACGAAAAGGACGGGGTTAAGATGATAGTAAGCCGCGGAGCGGGAAGCCATACCATAAACTTAAGGATAAACAATCCGCCGGAAATACTGAAGCTGGTGATCAAAGGAATATAAGATAAGGAAAAATAATGGCAGTTGAAGTTAAGCTTGAAGCATTCGAAGGACCTCTGGACCTTCTTTTGCATCTTATAGATAAAAACAAGGTGGATATCTACGATATTCCCATTTCCCTGATAACAGCCCAGTATATGGAATATCTGGACTCCATGGAGAAGTCTCTTAAGGAGCAGGGCTCTTCGGATTCTTCCCTAGAGCGGGGCGGTGTGCCGGTCATGGATACCATGAGCGAGTTTCTGGTGATGGCTGCGACTCTCCTTGATATCAAGTGCAGGATGCTGCTCCCCAGGCAGGTTAACGAGGAAGGGGAGGAAGAGGATCCCAGATCTGAGCTGGTACAGCAGCTTCTGGAGTACAAGGTTTATAAATATATGTCCCAGGAGCTTAAATTCATGGAACAGGATGCCAAAAAGTCGCTTTTCAAAGGTAATACCATGCCTTCGGAGCTCTTAAACTATGAGGAAGAGATAGATTATGAGGAGCTTTTGAAGGGGCTGTCCCTAAAGGATCTGGAAAGGATCTTCCGTGACACCATGAAGCGGCAGGAGGATAAGATAGACCCCATAAGATCCAAGTTCGGAAAGATAGAGAAAGAGGAAGTCAGTCTGGAGGACCGGACAGAAGAGCTTTTAAGGTATGCCGGTGAACATAGGAGCTTTAAGTTCAGCGAGCTTCTTACAATGTTTAAGGGAAGGCTGCAGATGGTGGTCACTTTCCTTGCGGTGCTGGAGCTGGTACGCAGTAATTCCTGGAACCTTGTGCAGGAGGAGGACGGCGGGGATATACTGATCACTGCATAGATATCGCGGTGGAGCGGGACCGGGAAAACAGATCCAGACAGCCGTAAATTCTTAAAGACCGGAAAGGAACATCGGGAAAATGGATGAGAAAAAACTGCAGGGCATAGTGGAAGCTGTGCTCTTTACCCTGGGGAACCAGGTTGAGATAAAAAAACTGTCGGAGGTTGCCGAGGTATCCGAGGAAGAGATACTGAAGGCCGCTGACCGGCTCATAAAAAAGTATGAAAAAGACGACAGCGGGGTAATGCTGATAAGGATAAACAATTCCCTGCAGTTATGCACCAAGACCTCTCTTTATGACTATCTCATAAAGGTGGCTCATTCAAAGAAACAGCTGAGTCTTTCCGACTCTGCGCTGGAAACCCTCTCCATAATAGCCTACAAGCAGCCTGTGACCAGGCTTCAGATAGAGCATATCCGGGGAGTGAGCTGTGCCAGAGCCATAGACAAGCTTATCGAGTATGACCTTGTACAGGAGCTGGGGCGGATGAACGCACCGGGACGGCCTCTGCTCTTCGGCACCACTGACGAATTCCTCCGCTCCTTCGGGGTAAAGAGCTTAAGCGATCTGCCTGAGCTCAATGAAGAACGGATGGAGGATTTCCGTGAGGAGGCTGAGATCGAGGCCCGGAAGGAAATGGAGGAGCAGGAGCTTAAGGGAAAGGGTGAAAGCCCCGAGAATCCCATTCCCGTGGGGATCTGATATCCGGAGAGCTCCGCACGTCGTGCTCTCACTGTGTTTTGCACCGCTTTGTGTAAAAAAATATTTTCACTCTACCTATTTGGCAATTCTTGTGTTATAATCAGTCCCAAATGTATTTTTTAAGGAATTGCCGTATTTTTGCGGCAAATAGGGAGGAACTGGGGACATGATCCGCAGATCCTTAGTATAAACGGAGGAAACGAAGTATGAGCAATCTTACAAACAGCTCCGCCGGGCAGAGGATTCTTTCCCTGCTTGACGAGAACAGTTTCGTGGAGATCGGTTCTGATGTCAGAGCACGCAGTACCGATTTCAACGCGAAGCCGAAGGACGCTCCCGGAGACGGTGTCATCACCGGATACGGGACTGTGGACGGAAGACTTGTATATGTCTACAGCCAGGATCCCAAGAGTCTTGGAGGGTCCATCGGAGAAATGCACGCAAAGAAGATAGTCAATATCTATCGTCTTGCAGTGAAAACAGGCTATCCCGTTGTGGGGATCCTTGATTCCACGGGACTCAGGATCAGTGAATCCACGGATGCCCTTAATTCACTCGGAAGTATCATGAGGGTTATGGCAAAGGCATCCGGAGTGATCCCTCAGATCACTGCGGTATTCGGAAACGCCGGCGGCGGAATGTCTGTTGTTACCGAGCTTTCGGATTTCGTATTCATGGAGGAGAAGGGAAAGCTTTTCCTGAATTCCCCCAATGCCGTTAAGGGAAATTATGAGGAGAAGTGCGATACTTCCTCTGCTGAGTACAAGGCAGAAGCAGGAGCAGTGGATGTGGCGGCTCCCGAGGCTGAGCTCTTTGCAAAGATCAGGGATCTTTTGTCTTATCTTCCCGACAACTGTGATGATGAAGCGGTATATTCGGAGTCAGAGGATGACCTGAACAGGGTTTCACCTGATCTTGCCTCTCTTTCAAAGGACAGCTATCAGGCGCTTTTACGCATAGCTGATGACGGAAGGTTCTTTGAACTGAAGGCGGAGAGCGGAAAGAACCTTATCACCGGATTTATCCGCTTAAACGGTGCCACCATAGGTGTTGCCGCCAACAGGTCAGAGGATATCACGGATAAGGATGTTTCCTTAAAGAATCATCTCTCTCTTAAGGGAATGAGGAAGGCACTGAAGCTTATAGATTTCTGCGATGCCTTCAATATTCCCATCCTTACCCTTACAAACGTTAACGGCTTCTGCACCTGCGAGAAGTCCGAAAAGCTGGGCTCCAGAGTTGCTGCAAAGCTTATCAGGGCCTTTGCCGGAGCTACTGTTCCCAAGGTTAATGTGGTGACCGGAGAGGCTTACGGAACAGCTGCCATCGTTATGAACAGCAAGGCTGTGGGCGCCGACTATGTATATGCATGGAACAGTGCCCGTATAGGTGCGATGGACGGACGTCACGCCGCAGAGATCCTCTTTGAGGGAGAAGCTGATTCCGTTATCAGTGAAAAGGCTAAGGAATATGACGAATTACAGGGAAGCTCGGCAAGCGCTGCAGCAAGGGGTTATGTTGATACAGTGATCGATCCCCAGGATACAAGGAAATATGTGATCGGCGCTTTTGAAATGCTTTACGGAAAAAGGGTTGATTCACCGGACAGGAAACACAGCACTATTTAACAAAGGAGAAGATTCATGAAAAAGATTATGAAAAGACCGGTTCTCCTTATATTTACTGCCCTGATGATCCTTATGTTATGTTCCTGCGGCAAGGAGAAGGATGACACGGAGTACAACGAGACCACAGTCAATCAGATAACCAAGAACGTTGTGGCTCTTATGCAGAATTCCGTAAATCCCAGCATGGCAGAAAAGATCGCCAAAGCGGATGAAGAGGATCTGGAAGCCTTTGAAAATGAGATAGCTTCCATGGGACTTTCCATCAAAGGAGATGCCTTCCAGAACGGTTACGGTTCTTATACCACGGCTGTAAACGGAGATCTGGGAGAGATCGTTAAGGTTGATGACAGTGCTGTGGTCACGGCAAATGATGGTACCATCACCAGTGATATAAAGGTTACAGGCACCAAAACATTTCCGGATGGCTCCCCCAGGACTGCTACGGTGGAGATCCTCATGACCAGGAGAGGTACCGTGACCAGCGTAACATACAATGTTGACAGGACCTTCGGAGAGAAGATCACCAACGCCGGACTGAATACCGTTTTAGGTATGGGTACCACCTTCTGCCTGCTGATCTTTATAAGCA
>JAFVEU010000040.1 GCA_017475845.1 Lachnospiraceae bacterium
GTGGTGGATCATCCCTATTATTATCATAAGGAATTTCAGAATATTCCCCAAAAATACATACAGATCTCAATAGATGAAAACCATGCAGCATATATGGAGAGGTTTTTCCCGGAGATAGATGCATCAACTGTGATCTATCTGGGAGGGACACAGCTGATCCCCTACCAGTCCGGGATCTTTGAGCCCGGTATGACAGTGAAAAGAGGTAATAAAGAGGATCTTATCCCCTTTGAAAAGAGAAGGGATGACATAGTCTTCTGCGGGAATTATATGGAGCCGGAATTTTTCGATAAATACCTTGATGGCTGTGAAGAGCCCGTAAGGGAATTCTATGACGAGCTCTTTGAGGAATTAAAGGAAGATCCTGACGCACCGCTGGAAAAAACAGCCGAAAAAAAGATAGTGGGTGTCTTCGGTGAAAGAGCAACAGATACCTATCTCCGGGACTGCTTTGAAAACATGATAGTACTTGATCTAAAGATAAGGCATTTCTTCAGGGGAAAGATGGTAAAGGCCATTGCCGACAGCGGAAGAAGGATCACCGTATACGGGGAGGGCTACAACAAGCTGCCCTTAAAGCATCCGGAAAACATAATAAACATGGGGAATGTGGACTCCTTAAAATGCCTGAAGGCAATTGCGAACGCAAGGGTCTCGCTGAATATCATGCCCTGGTTCAAAAAGGGCGGCCATGACAGAGTGTATAACAGCTGCTTAAACGGTGCCCTTTGTCTATCGGACAGATCGGAAGCTCTTAAGAGACAGTTCACCGATATGGAAAATATCGCCTTCTTTGACTTAAAGCATACTGAGGATATCGCAGAAAAATACAACAGGCTCCTTGAGGATCCGGGAAAAATGAAGGAAATGGCAGAAGCGGGCTATGAAACGGCATTAAGGGAACACAGCTGGGAAGTAAGGGCCGAAGAAATAGAAAAGGTGCTGAAAAGGGCTCTTACCTGAAATCAAATGTCATGGGGATCCTGAAACGCATGCTGTCCTTGAAAAAGATTATCCGCACGATCACGTGTTTCACGGAGCAGAACTTCAAAACATTCATGAATTTTTCTTCCGAAGCGAAGGTCTCCTTAAAGCGTCTGACCTCATCTCCGGTCTCATCCACTATAAGAGCGATCATTTTGGTGCCGTAGGGCAGCCTTGTCCGGATATTGGACTGGACGATCTTTAAGAACATATGGAGAAAGCCGGTCTCATTCACGTGTTCCGCCAGATGCTGTACCACTGCATTGGTATCGGGATACTTTCCGCACTTCTCCCAGAGCATCTTCGGACAAACGGAACCGGTATACCATCTTCCCCGGAATTCGGCTCTTTTGTCAAAATATATGATATTGTCTATCCTGTCGCTTAGTTTCATATATTTTTGCCCTTAATGGATACCGTGATTTATAAAAACCCGGTAAAAACCGGGTTAAATCCTATAGCTGGTCCATCATCTTATTGATCATGGCTTCAAAGCTCTCTGCCTGGGGCATCTTGCCGATCTTATAGTTTTTTGAAGCATGAACCGTTACTTTATTATTCTTCCCCACTTCCACAGACCGGACTTCAGCTATGGGTATCTGGTGCTTTATCTCGTTTCCGTGCTTGACAACGATATAGTGTCTTGTAACCACGACTCCGGTAACAAAAAACTGAGCCTTAAGCCAGATAAAAACCGAAACAAAAAACCAGAGAAGCCCGAAACCGATCTCGGCGGGAATGACTTCCGCCGCCCTGCAGGTGAAAAACATGATACAGAGGAAGCACTCAACCACGATCATGGTTATAATGGGCATGTCTTCAACCGCAAAATTGCCTCTGACCTTAACGGTAGGCATAGCTTACCTCAATTGCCCATGGATGCGATCAGTGCATCGATCTCAGCCTGGCTTAATACCCTGTTACTGTCACCGCCGGCAGGTGCAGCCGACATCACCGGTGTAGGAGCAGCAGGAGCTACAGGCGCAGCGGCAGGCATAGCCGGTATCACCGGAGACTGCGCTTTCGCCTGTGATGAATTTCCCATAATGCTGGCAAACAATGCCTGTTGTTCAGGGCTGAGCCCGCTTAAATTATCCATAATCTACCAACGATCA
>JAFVEU010000041.1 GCA_017475845.1 Lachnospiraceae bacterium
AAGATACGAAAAGAAGGTTTTTTCTCGGGAAAGGCGTGTGTCATGTTCGGAGTGCTATATTTTGAATTTCAGAAAATTTCCCCGAAGGCTTTTTTCCTTCGGGGATTTGTGCTATAATGTCGTGTGGTTTATCCTGTCATTGTTGTCGGATGCGATAAAAGGGGCTTTTTTACAGGAATGATAGAGCTTACGAAGCTGGATGAGACGAAGATCCTTGTGAACGAGGATCACATCGAGATCGTGGAGGAGACTCCCGATACGGTCATCACATTTGAGAACGGAAAAAAGCTCATCGTAAAAGAGAGCAGGATGGACATAAGAAACCTTGCTCTGGCTTTCAGAAAAGGGGTTTAGGCGGAGAGGATTCAGTTTGTTATGGATATTGCTTCCATAGTAGGATTGGTAATGTGTTTCGGATTGATGTTCTACGGCATCACCGGTTCCAACGGAATGTCGGCCATCTGGTCGTTCCTTGACCGTGACTCTGCGGTTATCACATTCGGTGGAGCCTTCTTTGCCATATTCGCAAGCCGTTCCGTTGCAGACTTTTTAACGGGCCTTAAGTCTGCGTCGCAGATATTCAAGACATATACCGTAAAGCCGGGTGATATCATCACCCAGATCATCAGCCTTTCCAATATAGCAAGAAAGGAAGGGCTTCTTTCATTGGAGGAAGCTGCGGGAAATATAGAAGATCCGTTTTTGAAGAAGGGCATCATGCTGGTGGTGGACGGAACCGATCCGGAGCTGGTACGTGCCATAATGGAAACGGAAATGGATGCAGTGGAGGGAAGACACAAGGCCAATGCCGCATTCTGGGAAGATGTTGGATCCATGGGTCCTGCATGGGGAATGATAGGAACGCTGATCGGACTTATAAACATGCTTAAGAACCTGTCGGATCCGTCATCCATCGGACCTTCCATGGCGGTGGCTCTGGTCACCACATATTACGGTTCGCTGCTGGCAAACTGGCTGTGTACCCCCATAGCCACAAAATTAAAAGGAAAGAACGGGGAGGAAATGGCTGTTAAAGGGATACAGGTTGAGGGACTGTTATCCATACAGGCAGGAGAAAACCCCCGTGTCATAGAAGAGAAACTGAAGTCATATCTGTCACCCAAGGACTCTGCCGCACTCGGTGAAGGAGGCGGCGATGCCGGTGGAGGTGGCGAATGATAGGGGAGAATAAATGGCAAAAAAGAAAGCGGTAGATGAGGTTAAGCCGGGCGCACCAGCCTGGACTGCCACCTTCTCGGACCTGATGAACCTGCTTCTTTGCTTCTTCGTTCTTCTGTTCTCCATGTCCAGTGTGGACGCGGCAAAATATGAGGAAGTAGCCAAATCCTTTGCGGAAACCTTCAGTGTTTTCCAGGGAGGAGGAAATGCCATCGGGGACGGCGTCATGGTTTCGAACGGCGTCAGCCAGCTTAATGAGCTGAGCCAGTATTTCAACTCCATGGGTGTCAGTGCCTCCGGCAAGCAGGACAACGAAATAGACAACAATTCCGAAACAGTAGAGGAGTTTACTGCTGACGGAGGAAAAGAAGGAGAGATGGATTCCGAGGGGACCATGTCTTCTTTAAGCGAGGCTGAGAGCAAAGAAGTCATGGAAGCCAAGGAAGAGCTTACCGAGGCACAGCTCAGGGCATCGGAAGAACTGGCGGAGAAGATAGAAGAAGCCATAGCCGAGAGCAGTCTGGGCAGGGAGATCGATATTGACTATACCAGCCAGTATGTTCTTCTTACCATGAACGGCTCGTTGTTATTTGACTCCGGAAGTGCTACAATAAAAGAGGATGCTTATCCGGTCTTAAATAAGCTGGGGCAGATACTTGAAAGGTACGCCAATGATACCATAGAGATAGAGGGACATACGGATAATGTGCCCATTTCGGGAAGAGGACAGTTTGCTAGCAACGATGAACTCTCCGGAGCCAGAGCCTTAAGCGTATTCCATTATCTTCTGGATAATACTTTCCTGAATCCTTCCAATATCAAGCACAGCGGAAGGGGAGAATATGTTCCCATAGCGGACAACTCCACTCCCGAGGGAAGGGCCAAAAACAGGAGAGTTGAGATAAAGATCTATAATGAATTGTCAGATGCGTCCTGATAAGAGGAGCTTTAGATGAAGAAAAACCTGTTAGCCATACTTATACTTGCCCTTCTGGTAGTAAATACCGTGATGACGGGCATAATGATGTTCACCATAATCCCTACGAACCAGAAGGTCCTGGCTCTTGTGGGGGATATAGGCGGAGCCATCAACCTGGATCTTGGCATCGCTTCAAGCGGGGATATCGCCAGTGCGGCCAATAACGTTTCCATAGCGGATATTTCTCCCTATGACATAGCGGACCAGCTCACCATTCCCCTGAAGACGGATCCGGAATCCGGGGATAATACGGCTCACTATGCCGTTGTTGGTGTGACATTGTCATTGAATACCAAGGACAGCGATTATGCTACCTACGGGGCAAATATGGATGCCCAGGTGGGACTTATCAAGGATGAGATAAACAAGGTCATCGGTTCATACACCTTAAACGAGATCAATACCATGGGTACAGAAGCCATACAGCAGAGAATACTGGAGGGACTTCAGGAGATGTATAATTCAAAGTTCATCACCGGCGTGTCCTTCTCCAGCTGGCTGATTTCTTAAAGGGGAGGAAGACCTATGGCAGATGTACTGTCACAGGATGAAATAGACGCCCTGCTGGCGGGCTTAAGTTCCGGTGAAATAGACGCGGATGACATGAAGGAGGCCAATGAACGGCCTGTCAAAGACTATGACTTCAAACGTCCCGCTAAATTCTCAAAAGAGCATTTAAGGACTCTTGAGATAATATTTGAGCACTACGGAAGGCTTTTGTCCACCAATCTTCCGGTATACCTGAGAAAAAACGTCCAGGTAACGGTGGTGAATTCCGAAGCCCTTACTTTCTCGGAATTTTCGAATTCCCTTCCGAATCCGGTAATACTCGGTATCATCAATTTCCTGCCTTTGAGCGGTAATGTGATGATAGAGCTTGCAAGCAACTTAGGTTTTGCTATAATAGACAGAATGCTGGGAGGTCAGGGAGAACCCCTGGAAAAGAGCAGGGAGTACTCCGATATAGAGCTTTCCATTCTGGAAAAGATAATGGTGGTATGTGTCAGGCTCTTAAGGGAGCCCTGGAGAAATGTGGTGGAGCTTTCGCCCGTGCTTGAAAGGGTGGAGACGAATCCCCAGTTTGCCCAGATAATAGCACCTACCGAAATGATTTCCATCGTGACCCTGAACGTAAAGATCGGGGACGTGGAGGGCCTCATGAATGTGTGTCTTCCTTTCATCACCTTAGAGGCCATCATGGACAAGCTGAATACCAAGTTCTGGTTCTCGACCATGCAGAACGGCAATGATGAGGATTACCGTGAACATCTGGAAGACCTTATAAATCATGTTTCCATGCCGGTGAAGGCTGTGCTGGGACGTTCGGTCATTTCCGTACAGGATTTTGTAAATCTTCAGCCCGGGGATATCATAAGGCTGGACAGCAAGGTGGCAGAAGAATTAAATGTATATGTTGGGAATATACGGAAATTTACCGCGCTTCCCGGAGCCATAAAGAATGATTATGCAGTCAGAGTTACATCAATCATCAGAGAGGAGGAATAGTTAGATGGACGGAATGCTGTCTCAGGATGAGATAAATTCGCTCCTAAGCGGCATGGCCGCTGATGACGGCGATGCAGCTCCCGCTGATACCTCTGCTGATGCCTCTGCTTCCGGTGGTTCCGGAGGAGAAGAACTTTTAACAGATATCGAAAGGGATGCGGTCGGAGAGGTTGCGAATATAAGCATGGGAACCTCGGCGACCACGCTATATTCCCTTGTAAACCGCAAGGTCAATATAACGACCCCCACTGTTGAAGTCTGCACATGGGATACACTGGTCCATGATTATGAAAAGCCCTGCGTATTCGTGCAGATACACTATAAAGTGGGACTCGACGGTTCCAATATCCTGGTACTGAAGGAAAAGGATGTTAAGGTCATTACCGATCTGATGATGGGAGGTGATGGGACCAATACCGAGGGAGAACTCGGAGAACTTCATCTGTCGGCTATTTCCGAAGCCATGAATCAGATGATGGGATCAGCTGCCACATCACTTTCCTCAATGCTTGGGAGGATGATCGACATAAGCCCGCCGGAGGCTTCCCTGGTGGATCTGGGGGAGTTCGGAGCACCGGGTGATATAGCAGCCTTCCTGGAGGGGGATTTTGTAAAGATCTCCTTTGATCTCCAGATAGGCGACGATCTGGTGGACAGCTCGATAATGCAGCTTTACCCCATACCCTTTGCCAAGGAGCTGTATAACTTCTTCATCGGGGAAGGGGCAGACGGAGGAGCTGAAGAGACTCCCGCCCCTGCACCTGCTCCGGCTATGGACAGCGCACCTCAGCCGGCGCCGCAGCAGCCAGCGGCACCGCCACCGATGCAGCAGGGGATGGATATGTCCCAGATGGGCATGAACCCCCAGATGGGAATGAATCCTCAGATGGGCATGGCGCCACAGATGGGTATGGCGCCGCAGATGGGCATGAACCCCCAGATGGGAATGAATCCCCAGATGGGCATGGGCATGGGAATGCCCATGATGCAGCCGGTTCAGCCCGTAAATGTCCAGCAGGCCACTTTCCAGAATTTCTCCGGAGACATAAATCCTCTCCAGAGTCAGGAAAACATCGAGCTTATCAAGGATGTTCCACTCGAAGTTACTGTAGAACTCGGGCGGACGCATAAATCCATTAATGAAATCCTTGATTTTGCACCGGGAACTATTATAGAATTAGATAAGATAGCCGGTGAGCCCATCGATGTTCTGGTGAACGGAAAATATGTGGCCAAGGGAGAGGTAGTGGTCATCGAGGAAAGCTTCGGTGTCAGAGTTACTGAGATCATTAAATAAAATGGTGTAATGTAGCTCAAAAATATAGTATAATTGCCAGTAAGTGTCAGAAAGAAAAATACAGGGAGAAAAAAATTATGGCTAAAAACATTCTGATTTGTGATGATGCAGCATTCATGAGAATGATGATCAAAGACATTCTCACCAAGAATGGCTACAATGTTGCAGGTGAGGCGGAGAACGGAGCCAAGGCTGTTGAGAAATATGCCGAGGTTAAACCGGATCTGGTGCTGATGGATATCACGATGCCGGAAATGGACGGGATCCAGGCGCTTAAAAAGATTAAGTCTTCAGATCCCGCAGCCATGGTTATAATGTGCTCTGCCATGGGTCAGCAGGCTATGGTTATAGAGGCCATTCAGGCTGGAGCGAAGGACTTCATAGTTAAGCCTTTCCAGGCTGAACGTGTGCTGGAAGCCGTTAAGAAAGTAGTAGGATAATGGTGTTCTGCCTGTTGACGGGTATGGGCGGCATAGCCGAGCTGCTATCGGCTCTTCTCATATTTGCCTTTGTGCTCCTGGTGACGTACCTTACCACCAGGTTCGTTGGTGCGTATGAAAAGCAGAAGATGACCGGCCGCAACCTCACAGTGGTGGAATCGCTCAGATTATCCGGTGGAAAAAGCATAGACCTTGTCAAGGCGGGAGATAAGTATATTGTACTGGGGGAGTCCAGGGACTCTGTCAGTTTCCTGTGTGAACTTGATGAGGGATCTGTTACTGTACCACCGGAAACGGCGAGCGGAGCAGTGATACAAAAGCCGGACTTCAGGAAATTTCTTGAAAAGGCCGGAGACAAGTTTCATCGGAATGACGGGAAATGAATATGAATGCTGGAAGGCTTTTTAAGGAAATACGGGTGCTCTTTTGTGCAGCCGTTTTTCTTTTATACATTATATGCATATTGAGATGTCCTGTTTATGCCGGGGAGAATACTACCAACAATACCGGTGCCTCTACGGGAAGGACTGTTACGGTGGAGGGGGAGAGAAGCCCGAATCACAACGATCTGGGTCTTACGGACAACAGATATAATTCAAGTACGGTAATAAGGGAGCCGGGTACTTCCGAATCCGATCAGGACATAAGGGAACTGAATATCGGAAACAACCTGAACATCACCTATACCGATGAGAGGGGAAATCTCTCGGGAGCGCTGAGGATCCTGATCACTCTTACCATGATCTCTCTGGCACCCTTCCTGCTTGTGATGATGACCTCCTTCACCAGGATCATCATAGTCATGCACTTTACAAGGACTGCCATAGGAACCCAGACTGCACCCCCGAACCAGGTGCTGATGGGGCTTACCCTGTTCCTCACCTTCTTTATCATGCAGCCTACCATAAATGAGATAAATACTCAGGCTATCCAGCCCTTTGAGGCAGGACAGATCACCCAGGCGGAGTTTAAGGACAGGGCCATGGAACCTCTTCGCCAGTTCATGTACGGACAGACCCAGAAAAGGGATGTTCAGCTGTTCCTTGACATAGCGAAGCTGGATCCGGTGGAGGAGCTGGACGATATACCCAATTACGTTCTTATCCCCTCCTTTGTTATATCGGAACTCAGAACCTCATTTATCATAGGATTTTTAATATATATCCCGTTTATCATAATAGATATGGTGGTGGCGTCCACCCTTATGAGTATGGGTATGATGATGCTGCCGCCTACCACCATCGCCATGCCCTTCAAGATACTTCTGTTTGTTCTGGCGGACGGCTGGAATCTGGTGATCGGGTCACTTGTAAAGACATTCTATTAGAAACACTGAGGATAGGGAGACTCTCAATAAAGGAGGACTGGTCATGACTCTGAATATGGTTTCGGATATTATCAGAAGCACACTGTATGTGGTCATCACTACGGCAGCGCCATTGCTTCTCATATCACTGGTGGTGGGACTTACGGTGTCCATTTTTCAGACGGTCACATCAATACAGGAGCAGACCCTGACCTTTGTTCCCAAGGTGATCGCGATTTTTGCCGGGATAATGGTAATAGGTCCCTGGATGATGAACAATATCGTGACCTTTACCCAGAGGCTTTGGGAGGATTTTTCAGTATATATCAAGTGACAGTCAGTGATTCATGTTTAGCTATGATTTTTCGATAAAAGACCTGGAGTATTTTCTGCTGCTGCTTACCCGTATAGGCTGCTTTGTGGGAACTGCGCCTTTTTTCAGTATGAATAACGTGCCCGCAAGGGCAAAGATAGGTTTTTCGATCCTTTTAGCGTCCCTGGCCTATATCGCCATAGTGCCTCATACGGATCCGGAATACTATACGATACTGGGGTATTTTTTTCTGGTGCTGAAAGAGGCCCTGTGCGGGGTGTGTATCGGTTTTGTGGCGAATCTCTCCATGTACGTACTGCAGTTTGCGGGATCGAACATTGACCGTGATATTGGACTTGCCATGGTCAGCATCTTTGATCCCATGACCAGGCAGCAGACCGGTTTTTCGGGATCCCTGTATCAGTATGCATTTATGCTGATATTGATGATAACGAACCTGCATCACTATATCCTGAAAGCGTTTTTTGAGGGCTTTACCCTTATACCCATAGGAAGCGTGCAGCTTCCGGGGGATAACCTTATAAAGGTGATGACCGGATATATCATGGATGCATTCATCATTGCCTTCAGGATATATCTGCCGATCTACGCCACCATGCTGCTCTTAAACTCCGTGCTGGGGATACTTGCAAAGGTGGCGCCACAGATGAATATGTTTTCGGTGGGAGTGCAGCTTAAGATAATCGTGGGCTTTACGGCCCTTATCGTGACCACATCCCTTATCCCGGTCATGAGCGGCATGATCGCTTCGGAAATGAAGAGGATGATAACCAACGTGATAGAGGTGATAAGTACCGGATGAAGGATGAGCTATTGAGGCTTAAACTTAACCTCCAGTTCTTCGGAGACGGAGAAGGGGGAGAAAAGACCGAGGAACCTACCCATAAAAAACTGACTGATGCCAGAAAAGAGGGACAGGTTGCAAAAAGCCAGGAGCTGAATCACGCCATCAATCTGGTAATGGTCTTTTTGCTCTTAAGGATCATCGGTTTTTACATGGGCACCAGGTTTATGGAAATGTTTACCTGGGTGTATGAGGGCATTCCTTCCCAGATAGTACAGACCGGTGGAAATTTAAGCGTCAGGGATTTCTGTAATTATATCAACAGATGTGCCCTGCAGCTTCTGCTCATTCTGCTGCCTGTGCTGCTCACCGGGTTTACGGTGTCGGTTATAGTAAATCTCCTGCAGGTTAAATGGGCACCAACGGCAAAGCCCCTTGCGCCGAAATTCAGTAAGCTTTCCCCCTTAAGCGGGGTAAAAAGGCTTTTTTCCATGGAAAAGCTCTTTGAGCTGCTGAAATCCGTGGTAAAGATATTTGTTATCGGATATATGGCCTATATCACACTGCGGGACAAGATAGGAATGATCCTGCTCCTTGAAAACATCTCCTTAAAGGAGGGAGTGGGGCTCGTCCTGCAGACGGTGCTGGATATGGGGTTCAGGATAGCCATCCTTTACATCGTGGTGGGAGTTGCGGACTACGCTTACCGCAGATGGAAGTTCCACAAGGACATGATGATGACCAAGCAGGAAGTAAAGGATGAATACAAGAATTCCGAAGGAGATCCCCAGATAAAGGGCAAGATCCGGCAGAAGATGAGGGAAGTGAGCCAGAGGCGTATGATGCAGTCCGTTCCCCAGGCGGATGTGGTCATCACGAACCCTACACATTTTGCGGTGGCTTTAAGATATGATCTGACAATAGCCACAGCGCCGATAGTGGTGGCAAAGGGAGCGGATCTTCTGGCACAGAAGATAAAGGATATCGCAAGGGAAAATGAGGTGGAGATCGTTGAAAACAAGCCACTGGCCCGGATGATATACCACAACGTGGAGCTGGGAAGCATGATCCCGCCGGAACTCTATCAGGCAGTAGCGGAAGTCCTCGCTTTCGTGTATAATATAAAAGAGCAGAAAGGCAGATAATATTTAGTTAGGAGTAATCCTCATGCCTGCAAAAGGTGAAAGCAAGAGCAAAGTTTTTAATGTATTTGATCTCGGGGTCGCGCTGTATCTCCTGTCGGCCTTTGTTTTTATGATCATTACACTGCCGGCCACTATACTGGATGTGTGCCTGGCCTTTAATATGGCCATCGCCTTTGCCATATTGTTCAATACGCTGTTTGTAAAAGAAGTACTGGATATGTCCTTTTATCCCACCATACTTCTTTTCACCACCATATTCCGTATCTCGCTGAACGTGTCCTCTACAAAGCTGATCCTTACCACCGGGGATCCGGGAAACGTGGTAAAGACCTTCGGACAGTTCGTGGGAGGAAACGACCTTATAGTAGGAACCATAGTTTACATCATCCTCCTTATAGTACAGCTGGTGGTGATAAACAAGGGTTCTGAAAGAGTTTCGGAAGTAACGGCCAGATTTACACTGGATGCCATGCCCGGTAAACAGATGGCCATAGACGCGGACTTAAATACCGGAGCCATCACGGACGAGGAAGCAAAGAGGCGAAGGGACAAGATACAGGAAGAATCCTCCTTCTTCGGTTCCATGGACGGTGCCGTGAAATACGTTAAGGGAGATACCAATGCCGGTCTCATCATCACGGGAGTGAACCTGGTGGGCGGTATCGCCATGGCAATGCTGAGGCGAGGCATGACCTTTGGAGAAGCGCTGAACACCTATACGGTGCTTACCATAGGTGACGGCCTGGTGGGAGCGATCCCCTCCCTTCTGATATCGCTTTCAACAGGTATTCTGGTCACAAAGGGAGCCAAGGAAGCCGATTTCGGACCGGTGCTGGTGCGGCAGATCCTCTCAACGCCCAAGGTTATGTACATGGCAGGTGCGATCATAGCATTCCTGGGAGTCGCAACGCCCCTGAACCCGGTGATATTCGTTACCATGGGTGCCATATTCATAGTCGGCGGCAGGATGATGCAGAACCAGCTTGAGGTACAGGCCGTGGAGGCCAAGGCAGAGCAGCCTGAGGAGATAAGCGCCGAAGAGATCAGAAAGCCGGAAAATGTCATCTCCCTTTTGAACGTGGATCCTATCGAGCTGGAATTCGGTTACGGCATCATTCCCCTGGCAGACGTTAACCAGGGCGGAGACCTGTTAGACAGGGTTGTTATGATAAGAAGGCAGATAGCCCTTGAAATGGGTACGGTGGTTCCCATTATCCGTCTCCGGGATAATATACAGCTGAACCCCAATCAGTATATAATCAAGATCAAGGGAGTTCAGGTTGCGGAAGGAGAGATACTCTTTGACCACTACATGGCCATGAACCCGGGATATGTAGAGGAGGAAATAACGGGAATTCCCACCTTTGATCATTCCTTCCATCTGCCGGCGACGTGGATCACGGAGAGCCAGAGGGAGAGAGCGGAATCCGCGGGATATACTGTTGTGGATCCGCCGTCCATTATTGCAACGCACCTTACGGAAGTGATAAGGCAGCATATCAGTGAGCTCCTTACCCGTCAGGATACACAGAACCTTATCAATAACCTTAAAGAGTCCAATCCCGAGGTTGTGGAAGAGCTTACACCGAAGATCCTCGGGATCGGTGAGATACAGAAGGTTCTACAGAATCTCCTTAAAGAGGGTATCAGTATCAGGGATCTCCTTACCATTTTCGAATCCCTGGCGGATAACGGTGCCACCACAAGGGATACGGACATACTTACGGAATACTGCCGGCAGGCTTTGAAGAGAGCTATAAGTGCCAGGTATTTCCAGATGGGAGAAAGCACCAGCGTTGTAACCCTTGACCCGAAGATAGAGCAGGAGATAATGAGCTCCGTAAAGCAGACGGAGCAGGGCTCCTATATAACCCTTCCTCCGGACAGGACCAAGGCCATTATGGCGGCGGCGGAGGAGGAGACGAAGAAGCTGGAGGAAATGGGAAGGAATCCCATAGTTCTCACGTCTCCAATAGTGAGGATATATTTCAAAAAGCTTTCGGAGGATTATATAAGAGATCTCATTGTTGTGTCGTATAATGAGATAGAGAGTAATGTGGAACTGCAGTCTGTAGGTATTATAACAGCGTAACAGGAGAAAGGAGCACTGCCGATTAAAAAACGCCTGACGGCGTTCGGCAGTGCGTAGGCAACGCTCCTAAAGGAGCGTAACAGGATATGATCATAAAGAAATTTGTTGCAAAAACAGAGGAAGAAGCTACCAGAGCCGCCAAGTCAGAGATGGGTGAAGGCGTTGTGGTGATGAATGTAAGGACCGTTAAGCCGGGAGGCTTTTTCGGATTCTTTAAGAGTGCTCAGGTGGAGGTTACCGCCGCCATAGAGGAGGTAAGCGATAAGCCCGCATCCGGGGTGAAACCGGCTTCCCTTCCGTCATACCGGAGCACAGAAAAAAAGCACACCATGTCTCTGGAAAAGGAGGGCGGTACTTCCGGAAACGAGGAAAAGAAGGATGATGTGATGTCCGACCTGGATCTTTCCATAGTCCGGGATGCGGCAAGGAAGATAGATGAGGGGGAGAGCGGCGATCCGGGGAAGGATTCCAGTAAGGCCATTTCCGAAAAGCTGGACAGCATCCATTCCCTCATTGAAAAGCAGATAAAGGGAGAGCAGGGAGAGACCTCCGAGGGAGATGAGGAGGGGAAGGAAAAGAACGGAGAGAGTGACGAGATAAGCCGTTTCCTTTCACTTATTTCCGACACCTTAAAGGATAATGAGGTGGAAGAAAAATATGTGAACAGCATTGTGGAGGAGGCAAGACAGCTCAGGAAGCCCGGGGTCTCCATCGACTATATGCTGTCGGGTATTTATCAGAGGCTGATCCTCAAATTCGGGGAGGCGGCTACCATAGAGAAGAACGCCAGTGAACCCGAGGCTGTGTTCTTTCTGGGACCTACGGGAGTGGGAAAGACCACTACCATCGCAAAGATCGCTTCAAGGCTGGTGGTTCAGGACAAGAAGAGGATAGCCCTTGTAACAACCGATACATACAGGGTTAAAGCCGCAGAGCAGCTTAGGACCTATGCGGACATACTGAACGTGCCTTTCAGGATAGTGTATGTGGAGGAGGATATGAAGAGCGCCTTGAGCGAATTCAAGAACTTTGATTTCGTGCTGGTGGACACCGCGGGACACTCTCCGAAAAACGACGAGCAGATAGTAAACCAGAAGCAGTTCATAGATCTCACGAAAGAGGTCATGAAGATAAATGTCTATCTGGTGCTTTCCGTTACTACAAAATACAGGGATCTTAAGAACATTGCGGATACCTATTCCAGGTTCACGGACTACAGGCTTATCTTCACAAAGCTTGATGAGACCACAACTCTCGGAAACATGCTGAACCTGAAGCTGCATACCAAGGCGGACGTATCCTATGTCACCAACGGGCAGGATGTGCCGGATGATATGGAAGTCTTCGACGCGCAGAAGACAGTCAGGGTCTTACTCGGAGGAAAGACTTCGGATTAAGGAAGAAACGAAAGGATTCGAAATCAAGTGGATCAGGCCGACAAATTAAGAAACATAATAAAAGCCAGTCAGGTGGCATCTCCGAACAATGCCCGGGTAATAACCGTTACCAGCGGAAAGGGCGGAGTCGGGAAATGCAATGTAGCCATTAATCTTG
>JAFVEU010000042.1 GCA_017475845.1 Lachnospiraceae bacterium
CACCGGGCTCGGCACAGACCTCAGCCACCTTACCCTGATCAACGATGATCATACACTGGCCTTCATTGATGGCGATAACCGAACCGTTTGTGATGATGTTGTCCTCACCCTTGGTGTTGGAGGACGTCCTCTTTGCGCTGGTCCTCTTGCTTCCCTTTACAACGAGAATGGTCTCGTCTATGGAGTCACAATAGAAATACTCCTTCCACTGATCCGCAAGAACACTGCCTGCTGCATTACCTATCGCTCTTATTAATCCCATAGTACCTCCCGAATGATGTTTATTGGCAGACCCTTCCGGTCTGCGGTCTGTAATGTCCCAAACGAGACTTTCATTATTATAAATCATTCTCCGGATTTTTTAAATACTCCTTTTGCAAAGGCTTCTTTTGTTTCTCTTGAAGAGTTGTTAAATAATAACTATAATGGGTAGGTCAGCGCGGCACTCAACACACAACGGAGGTGGAGATCTATGAAAAAGGCAGTATTTATCCTGTTTTTAGTTGCTGCAGTCCTATCGGTTTCTGCCTGCGGAAAAGACAGTATCGCCGAAAATGACAGCCTGGCCCACATCCTCGGCACCGGAGCAGCCGGCATCGGAGGAAAGGGACGGGATGGCACGGAGGTGCAGCACCCGCCTAATGTGGATGATGTTAACATGCGCTCCTCCGATCTGGAGGGTGTGACCTATTATAAGCTTGTGGACGGCGTGGACACTTTGGTGGAAGCCGGTGAATACACTGTGGGCATGGCAGATGAAGCCTGCTCAGTTACCGCCAAAGACGCTTCGGGAGAGATCACGGACACCGTTAATATAGGTGCCCAGGGTGATGGCAGTAAAGGGCCCTTAAAGTCTGCAGCGGCGATAAAGGTTTCCGAGGGAGGCTCCCTCATATCTGTCGGGGGCACCTGCGTAGCGCAGAAAAGAAAATGATCATGAAGAGGTAATTATGTCCGGTCTGAAAAACATCAAAATACTGACCGTGGCTGGAATGCTGACAGCCATAACCATCATCGCCGGTTTTTTTAAGATCGCGGTTTCGGATATACTGGAGATCCGCTTTTCCACCCTTCCCATAGCTGTTGCCGGTGCTTTTTTGGGCCCGGGAGCCGCTGCTGTTGTGGGCGCAGCCGGGGATATAGGCGGATTCCTTATACGGCCCACCGGCCCCTATTTTCCCGGATTCACCCTATCGGGCGCCCTTACGGGCCTGATATTCGGTCTCTGTCTGCATAAAAAGGACGGCAGCTCTCCCGGCATATTCCGGGTAATATCAGGAGTGTTGATAAATACCGTTCTTGTCAAAATGCTCTTGGATTCCCTCTGGCTTTCCATGCTCTATGGCAAGGGAGGGGTATGGGCCGTGCTTTCCGTCAGATTCCTGAAGGAGCTCGTCATGATCCCGGTAAATATAATACTGATAATGGCCATAACCGGACCGGTGTTTTCGGTCCTTAACAGGAGCCGGTCAGCCCCTGTTGTCCGGTCTTAAAAGAAACAGATCGTAAGCATTATACAGTCACGGAGGTTTTTCTTCTTTTATGCAGGAAATGTCATACGAACACGCAGTGGAATACCTGGACAGGGTTCCGAAATTCTCCCCCTCTGCCGTGGAAACCGGCCGGGAACCCTTTGACCTTACTTCCATTACGGAGCTCATGTACCGTCTGGGAAACCCCCAGAATCAGCTTAAATTCATACATATTGCCGGTACCAACGGCAAGGGCTCCACTGCCGCTTTTCTAAGCCGTATCTTAATGGAAAGCGGATACAAGGTTGGGGTCTATACCTCCCCGCATCTTGAAAAATACACCGAAAGAATGCGGATCCTGTCCATGACGGAAGGGGTTCACGATATCACAGAGGACGATTTCGGCTTCCTTACCGGCATAGTTAAGGAACGCGCCGAGGATATGAAGCGGGACGCCCTTAAATATCCTTCCGAATTCGAGATCCTTACAGCCATGGCCATCCTGTACTTTTTAGAGCAGGAAGTGGATGTGGTGGTTCTGGAGACCGGTCTGGGAGGCAGACTGGACGCCACCAACATCATAGATACTCCCGATCTGGCCATCATCACCACCATAAGCTACGACCATATGGAGGTACTTGGAGAAAGCCTGGAGAAGATCGCCTTTGAAAAGGGCGGGATCATCAAGCCCAACGGGGATGTTCTTATGTATCCCCAGACTCCCGAAGTGGAAGCGGTATTTGACGCCATCTGCAAGGACAGAAAGGCCTGGCTCCACAGGACCATAATGCCCGGAAAGATAAAGGAAAGCTCCGAAGAAAAACAGACCTTTGACCTGCCGGGGCTTAAGGATCTGGAGATAAGGCTTCCCGGAGCCTACCAGGTGGGAAACGCTTCCCTGGCGGTCGGTGCCGCAAAGATCCTCTATACCCGGGGATATGACAATATAAGCGATGAATCCATGAGAAAGGGGCTCCTTAACACCCGGGTTCCCGCCAGATTTGAGATACTAAGGAAAAACCCTACCGTGGTAGTGGACGGAAGCCACAACGAAGAGGGAGCCATGGTCCTTGCCCGCAGCCTGGAAGAGCGCTTCGGCGAAGAACAGAAGATCATTTTCATAATGGGAGTCCTTGCAGACAAGGAATACGACAGGATGACCGGACAGGTGATGCATCTCGCAAAGAAGTTCTTTACGGTTACGCCCAATTCGAGCCGTGCCCTTCCCGCGGGAGAACTGGCCCAGTTCATACATACGAACACCGGCATTACCGCCACACCCTGCAACACCCTTCAGACTGCAGTCCGCATGGCCCTTTCCCAGGCCGAGGAAGAGGATGTCATCTGTGCCTTCGGTTCCCTTTACTATGTGGGGGAGGTCCGGAAGCTCTTCAACGCCGGAGAAGGATTGACCTTTGCGGAAGAAGCCTCCGCACCGGATTCCACCGGACACCGCTCCCGCACAGTCGATGAAAACAACATTCCCGGATCAGAAGAAAAAGACCGCCCAAAGAAAAAAGGCCTTTTCTCCGGTCTGTCAAAGCTTTTCAAAAAGAAATAAACAATTATTCATTGTGAATACTGATTCCGCAGGATTATAAGGATTTCAGGGTTTTTCAGCTGCTGAGGCTCCTGTATAAAATCGGACCGGTCATACTCCGGTCTTCACCTTCTGCATTTCCTTTGCCTTGGTGGAGGGCATCACGTGGGCATAGAGCGTCATGGTGATGCCATAAGAACTGTGGCCGAGGATTTCCTGCAGAGTTTTGGGATTCATGCCGGACTCGATAGCCCGGGTGGCAAATGTATCACGGAAGGCATGGGCGGTAAAGGGTTCTATCCCGGCTTTTATGCAGATCCTTTTTATGTCCGAATCTACGGAGCTCACTGAAACGATTCCTCTGCGGGGTGAATAAAAAAGGTGTTCCGTCTGATTCACGCCGCTTTTCGGACAGTTAAACGTATTTTTATTTATTTCGATCTGATCTTTAACTATTCTTTTTAAGGAATCCGTATAGGGAATCTCTCGTTTTCCGGCCCGGGTTTTCACATCATCCCCTATTTTCAAGCCCTGCGCCGTGTTGATCACTGTGCGCGTTATTGATATGGTATCCTTATTGATGTCCGTTATCTTCAGGGCTCCCGCTTCTCCGCACCGAAGACCGCTGTTTATCAGGAAGCGGTACAGATTATAATACCGGGAGCTTTTGGCTTTTTCGAAGAACAGCATTGTCTCTTTCACCGACAGAGCGCGGTGTCCGCAGTCCCTTGCGCTTTCCTCTGTCCGTTTCAAAGGTTTTATGCCGTTACAGGGGTTCCAATCCAGAAGCCTGTCGTTGACCGCTTCATTCAGGAGTCGTCTAAGCAGCGCTATGGTACAATTTACAGTGGATGTCATCATCCTGCAGGAGAGCTCCTTCTGCAGCTCGAGCACCATTCTTTTATCGATCCTGTCGAGGCTCAGCTTCCCGAGATTCTGTCCTGTTCCGTTAACGAAATGAGCTGAAATATTCTTGTATTCTTCTCCGATTGTCCTTTCAGTGGAAGCCCTTATGCTGCCTTTCCGGCTTTCGTTCCATTCTTCGAAATATTCATCCAGTGCGATCTTTGCCCTTGGGGTCACACCTTCCGTCATAAGAGCTTCTTTCTTCTCGACAGCCTTTTCACCGGCTTCCAGCAGAGTCTTTCCGTAGCAGTAATACCGTTTTCCCTCATACGAGAATGTAATGCACTTTCGTTTCCTCATTGCAGTCATATGGTACCTCCTTTAAGGCGACTGTTTTCTTTTGGCTGCAATGATATCACCGGGTCGGATAAAGGTATAGAAACAAGCCGTTCCTTAGAGGCGCTGCAGCTCCTTTACATTTTCCATTGTCTGTGATATGTTATAAACCTCTTTAGAAAGAAATGTCTGACGGATGTCCGGCTATTCAGCCAATTATCCCAGGTTTATTTTTATTATGATTTTGCTTCACTGTATATCAATGGCATGTGGACTTTTCTGCTTTTCTGTCCTTCAGGCTTTCTTTCCGGGGAATAAACAGCATAACTGAAAAGGAGGAAAACCGATGGATAGTAACAAACAAAACGATACAGGCGTCCATCTGTCACCGGAAGGCGTTGCCTGGCAGAACAAAGATATCTCTTCTAAATATCTGGCCGAGATCTTTGGTCAGGAATTCTTTGATATTTTTAATCTCAGGCTTCCCGCTTTTGTATCTCTGGAAAGGACAGAACTGCCCGCCATAGAGGTCAGTGACATGATGATGGATAACCTCATGTGCCTTGCGGACGGGTCGCTTGCCATCGTTGATTATGAAAGCAAGTACAGCGAAGAGAACAAGGTGAAGTATTTTGGCTATATTGCGAGGCTTATCAAAAGAGAGTACAATAAAAAGCACAAAATACCAAGAATACACGTGATCATCATCTATACTGCTGATGTGGCAGAAGGCAGGACAGATCCTGTTCTGGACATGGGAGACAGCAGGCTGGAACTTACAGAAGTATTCCTGACCGGCTGGGACAGTAAAGCGATTCTTGAAAGTGCCGAAAAAAAGATCCTTTCAGGCGGAAAACTGTCACACCAGGAACAGCTGAAGCTTATGATATGCCCCCTTTAGGCAAAGGGCAGGGAGAATAAGGTACAGATAATCGGACGCTGCATAAAGATTTTAGATACCATTCCGGATGATATAACAAGAAAAAAGATATCAGCCGGCCTTATATCTTTTTGCAACAAAATAATCAGCAAAAGTGATTTTGTGAAATTAAGGAGGATGATACAGATGAATTGGTTTGATGAACTTATAATTGAGGAAGCGGAAAAAGAAGCGGTCAAGATGGCGAATGAGATGGCAAGCGAAATGGCAAGCGAGATGGCAAGCGAGATGGCAAGCGAGATGGCAAGCGAGATGGCGACCGAGATGGCGACCGAGATAGCGACTGAGATGACAAACAAGGAAGTGAATGACCATACCATCAGGATCGCCAGGAACTTTTTGGCATCCGGAACGCCCGTGGAATCTGTTTCTCAAAACACGGGGTTGGAAATGGATACAGTTATAAAGCTGGCGGAGGAGCTGCAGAAGGAGGCTGTAGTTTAATTTGAAATCAGAGAGCATCCATCAGAAAGCAGAACTCATAGTTTACGGCTCAAGCATCCCCGGCAGTAATGCCGGGGATTTCCGCCCGGATGATAATAAAGCGGTTTCTATATATTCAGGACAGCAGCTCCTTAAGCTCTTCTTTATTCATCACTGTGGAGCTGATGGCATCACCTGAAAGCACATCTTCCACCAGCTTCGATTTGCCCTCCTTGATGGTCTGGATCCTTTCCTCTATGGTATCCTGGACAATTAACTCATATACCGTGACAGCCCTGGTCTGCCCGATGCGATGGGTCCTGTCGGTGGCCTGGTCCTGGGCAGCCTGGTTCCACCAGGGATCGTAGTGGATGACAATGTCAGCTGCAGTGAGATTCAGCCCCGTTCCACCGGCCTTCAGGGAGATAAGGAAAAGGGGAACATCGTCATAGGCAAAGGAATCAACCATTTCCATCCTCTTTTCTTTTGAAACCGAGCCGTCTATTCTGTGGTATCCGATCTCTTCTTTTTTAAGTCTTTCCCCAATTATATCAAGCATGGATGTAAACTGGGAAAATAACAGTACCTTGTGTCCTCCGGACACGGCCTCGTCAAGGAGCTGCAGACAGGCTTCCAGTTTGGCACTCTCTCCCTTATAATTATCATACAAGAGCGAGGGATCACAGCAGATCTGTCTTAACTGTGTAAGCTTTGCAAGAAACTCAAGTTTACCTTTCCGGAATTCCGAATCATTTACATTATCAAGCATCAGGCGGATCTCTTCAACAGAGGCATCATATAACCGCTTCTGTTCTATGTCCATGCGGACAGCCACCGTCTCATTCAGCTTATCGGGAAGCTCCTTCAGAACCTGTTTTTTCTTTCGCCGGAGAATAAACGGGTGGACCATTTTCCGCAATCTGTCAAGAACATCACTGTCCTTACGGGATACGATAGGGGTTTCATACTCATTCTGGAACCTGGAATAGGGAAACAGGAATCCCGGCATAAGATAATCCATAATACTCCAGAGCTCGCTAAGGTAGTTTTCAATAGGTGTGCCTGTGAGCGCCATGCGGAAGGAGGAATCAACAAGCCTTACGGATTGAGCCGCCTGGGTCTTCTGATTTTTAACAAACTGCGCTTCATCTATTATCTCATTTGCGAAATGTATCTTTTCGTATTGTGCGATATCCCGTTTAAGCAGATCGTAGGAGGTGATCCAGATATCAAAGGAAGCACTGCTTTCAATAAGCTCCTTTCGTTCCGCTGCAGATCCGGCAATTACGATACTTGTCAGGGAAGGAACATAGGTCTTTATTTCTTTCTGCCAGTTATATACCAGGGAGGCCGGGCATACCACCAGCGTGCGGAACTCGTCCATTTTTTTCCCTTTTTGTTTCTCGGAAAGAAGGAAGGACAGTATCTGCAGGGTTTTTCCAAGTCCCATGTCATCCGCGAGGATTCCTCCGAACCCACAGTTTTTCAGCATATTTATCCATCGGAATCCCTCTGCCTGGTACGGTCTTAGCATATCTTTAAGCTCATCCGGTACTTCTAAGGAAGATGAACTTTCCGGATCCATGACAGACACAAGATCCCTGTACTCTTTAGTGGTATCAAAATCCGTATTGTCGCGGGTCTCAAGCATTTCCTGCAGATAAAGGGCACGGAAGGCCGGAACCTTGAAGCTTTCCGGATCACCCTTTCCGTAATCCCGGAACAGTTCGGACAGAGTATCCCAGGCGTCTCCTTCCTTTTCATCAAAAGAAAAAAACTGGCCGCTTTTCAGGCGGTGGTATTTTTTCTTTTTTCTGTATGAACCAAGAATATCAGCCATTTCCATCCGGGACAGACCAGCGCTCTTAAGGGAAAGCAGCAATTGTCCGGAGTCTATCGATACCCCAACACTCACATTCGGGAGATGCCTTACTCTGTTCCGCTTTATGCTGTCAGTTGCCATTACCTTTCCCAATTCCTCCAGCCGAGGCAGATCTTCCCGCATAAAATTGAAGAGCTCTTCTTCATTAAGCTCTGAATAAAGGGTATGGGTCTTTTTGTCAAGTGTATGGAAGATTTCAGGCAGGAGAGAGGCAACCTCAGCCTCTTTTTCCGCATTTCTTTTGCCGGCTTCCGTCACGCTGTCATACAAATGGCAGCGGAATCCCTGGTTACGGTATTCGGCGAAAGGCACGCAGGAAAGGATCCCTTCTTCAGGATAATCCAGATTGAATATGAAGGACGGCTTTTCCTTTTCATAGCTTTCAGGATCGATCCCCTTCATCTCAAGGGTTCCGTACTCCTGAAAGACCGGCAGGAGATTCCGGAATACACTCATTATCTCCGATTCCCGTATATAGAGTTCATCCGTCCAGTCAAGAAGAGACAGTAGCTCCTGTCTTTTTTCCGTGCTTCCGGTCTGTACCCTGAAGATTCCTTCATTATCGTAGAGACATAGCTCTGATCCGGAATAAAACAGGCAATTTATTGGCGATATCCTAAGAGTGGCTCCAAAAGCCTTCTTTCTCAGAACGGCGCGGAGTCCCTTTCGTTCAAGCTCTACCTTTAATTCCACGGAATCATTGAGGAAAATGCTTCCGCCATCACAAAGTGCAATAAAATTCTTGAGCTCCGGTCCGGAGAGCATCATATACCTGCCGTTCCTTCCGGTACCGGTGGTAAAAAGATTCGCTCTGTACAGGCCCTTGTCCGATGCAGCAAGCAAACCGGACATAAAGTCCAGTATCTTTCCTGTCCGGTCATCTGCACAATGTCTTCCCAGCAGGTACTCCTTTTTACCCAGGGAATAGGCCTCATTCTTCTGATATGCGTAAAGAAATGAAGGGATATCCTTAACGATCAGGGTTCTTCCGTGCAAAGGGCCTGCTTTGATCCCAACAAGCCCTCTCCCGTTAATGATTTCAAGAGAAAACTCGCCTCTTATGAGCTCTGGTTTTTCGCCGCTTTCCGGCCATGCCGGAAGGGCGACGGTCTCATTGCCTTTTAATAAGGACAATAATCTGCTGTCTGTACGCTGCAGCACCCCGGGCTGGAAAGGGTCATCCGAATTGGTAAGGCTGCTTAAAAGCGCTTCAAGCCTGGAACCCCGGAAGACATCCACTCCCTTCTCCTTAACCATGTATGCAGTGAGCAGGGCAGCCACGTGGGGGCAGCCGTAATAATCCTCATGGTATTCATTACAGGAGCAGTTTGTTTCGCATACCATGCCGCGCTTTCTGTCAAGCCTCAGCTGCGCTCTGGAGCTGTGGGTTTTCCAAACGGCTCTTTCTTCTTTCCATGTTCCGGATATGGTGACAGTCCCCTCCATCGGGAATTTCCTGAAAACCCGCTCCTTTTCGTCTGCCACGAGGGGATGGTTTTCAAAAACTATTTTTTCTATATCCCCGGAAAAATACAGTTCAGCTCCTTTAAGCAGCTCATCATCTGTAAATGCCCGGAAATAATCCTTTAATTCCATTTATTGTCTATGCCGTGCCTTTCGCCTTATTTTGTCTTCCCTACCTTAGCCGTTTTTCTGACAGCAACTGCTTTCTTCACAGTGGGTTTCTTTACTGGGTACGCTGTCCGACGGGAGGCTTCCTTTGCCCTCTCTTCCTCCATGGATTCCACATGGCGTTTTATGTTCTTAGGGCAGTTGTTTTTAGAGTAGCCATTCAGTGTCATCAGTGGAAGATCTTTAAGTTCGTTGCTTATTATTCTCTTTATGGCTTTGTAAGCGGGCTCATCTTCTTTTCCATAATAAATACGGTTCATTGCCCTTTTAGCTATCTGGAAAGCCGCCTCCGTGTTTCCGCTGCGGTGTAGCACCGAAGCAGCCTTACGGCTCACTTCCGCAGGATCATCTTCATAATAATAATAGCGGTAGGAATACTCTTTGATCAGTTTCATGAATTCACTGTTTCCTTCAGGGCTGAAGGAGACGCCGTTTTCAGAAAGAGACAGGAGCTCGTCCCTTTCCGGAATGCGGAAAGCTCCCTCTTCATGGCACTGCAGGCCATATATAAGTTTTGCGGTTGCCTTGTCCATTTCATGTCCTGAATAAAGATAGCTCATATTGAGCCTGTCTATTGTTTTTAGGTCAAAGTTTTTTAACGCGGCTGTGTTGGCGAAATACCATTCAGCCTCTTCCTTCGTGACCTTTCCGTTATCTATTATTTCAAGCACTTTGAAGAACTGATCCTGTCCAAATACCCCGTATAAGGCGCCGGCCGCTTTCATTGCGGTCTTAAGGATCTTATCCTTTATAAACCGATCTTCTGTATCTGTGCCATACCATTCGTCATAATAATCAAAAGCTTCTCTGGCAATTATTATCCCGCTTTTCGCATCCTGTACCGCAAGGAGGTTTTCCCGTAAAACCGGAAACAGATCTCTC
>JAFVEU010000043.1 GCA_017475845.1 Lachnospiraceae bacterium
CTCCACCATTGCGGACGGCACTGCCGTAAAGACTCCCGGAAGGGAGATATTCCCCTATCTTCAGAAGAATCTGGATGAAGTGATAACTGTACCGGATTCCGATCTGGTCATCGCCTTCCTTGATATGGTGGAAAATCACAAGATGATAGTTGAGAATTCCGGACTCCTTACGGTTGCTGCATTAAAGCAGCTTAAGTGCAAGGATAAGAAGGTGGTGTCCATCCTCTCCGGCGGTAACATGGACGTTATCACCATGTCCTCCGTGATACAGCAGGGACTTATCCTTCGTGACAGGATATTCACGGTTTCCGTCCTTCTTCCGGACAAGCCGGGAGAGCTTATGAGAGTTGCCGGCACCATTGCAAAGGAAAACGGCAATGTCATAAAGCTGGAGCACAACCAGTTCGTAAATACCAACCGCTCTGCGGCAGTGGAGCTCCGCATTACTTTAGAGGCCTTCGGCACCGAGCATAAGGAGCAGATCCTCTCGGCCCTTGACCGGGACGGCTACCGCCCGAAACAGGTGAGAGCGGCACTTTAAGCATCAAAAACGCAAAAAATAAAGGGGCTGTGAAAAAATCCCGTGAAAAAAGAACGCTTTCAGGCATAAAACCTGGAGGCGTTCTTCTTTGTTTGGTATAATTGATTTGTGATGAAATATACCAACGCTTATTATAGTCCAAAGCAGGGAAGACTTCCATTATTTATCACAGATATTCTTGATATTTGTGATCCGGTACTGGCATTTGACAAGATCATGGAGGAGATCGAAATAGCTAAGTATCTTAAGCCTGAACCAGCCCGAAAGCTTGGTCGGCCAGGATATAATCGTGTCAACATGCTAAAAACAGTCTTGTTTGGCTTTATGGACACAGGATATGCATCCCTCAGAGAATTGGAAGACCGTTGCAAGACAAATGTCCGGTACATGTACTTGATGGATTATGAAACACCAACATACCGGGCATTCAGCTACTTCATCAATGAAGAGATACGGGTATCTACGCAGGATATCTTCAAAGCAGTGATGGAATACATTGAAAAAGAGGACAATGTAGATCTTCAACATCTCTATATTGATGGCTCCAAATTTGAGGCAAATGCCAACAAATACACCTGGGTTTGGAAGAAAGCAACGGAAAAGTCCCGGTACCGGCTGTTTTCCAAGATCACAGACCTGTTCACTGAGATGAATAAAACTTTGGCATATACCGGTCTGAAGATTGAGACGAACACCGAGTATACACCGGATGGACTGGAAACGGTCCTAAACAGGTATGCCTTCTTATGCCATGTTGATGAAAGTGATTTTGTTTTTGGCCGCGGGCACAGAAAAAGTCAGGAACAGCGTTATTATGAAAAACTGAAGGGATACTTGGACAAACTGAAGGAATACGTTGTTAAAATCCGGATCTGCGGGCCGGACAGGAACAGCTACTCAAAAACAGACCCTGATGCCACATTTATGCGAATGAAAAAGGACTATATGGGAAATGATCAGCTGCTTCCCGCATACAACATTCAGATCGGGGTGGCGGATGAATACATCGCTGTTGTGGATGTCATGCAGCATCGGTCTGACATGGATTGCTTTGTCCCGCTGATGAAAAAGTTTCATGAAATATATGGCTTCTATCCGAAATATCCGATTGCTGACGCCGGCTACGGGTCTTTCAATAATTATCTGTTTTGTCAGGAACATGGGATGGAGAAGTTCATGAAATTCCCCATGTACAAGAAGGAAACCACGGATGAGAAATATCGGAATGATCCGTTCCGGGCAGTAAATTTCAAAACGAATGAAGCCGGCGACATGATCTGCCCCAATGGGAAAGCATTTCACTTTGCCTACCGAAAACCCGTAAAAGGGAACCAATACGGCAGACAGGAAGAATACTACACTTGTGAAGATTGCAGCGGCTGTCCGTATGCGGGGCAGTGTAAAAAGACAGATAAAAACCGTACCGTGAGAATCAATGCCGAGTTAAGCTCTATGCATCAGGAAGTGCTGGATAATCTCGAAAGCATCCATGGAGCCTTACTCAGGATGAATCGGTCTATACAGGCTGAAGGCACATTTGGCATTATGAAATATGACCGTTGGTATAAACGAACTGTCAGAAGAGGCTTGGATTCCGTCCGCCTGGAGCTATTTCTTGTTTCAATCGGACATAATCTCTATAAATTCCACAATAAACAGATGAGACTCCAGAAAGCCGCATAAGTAGAGAAAGCATCATTGTTATGGGGTAGGGGGAATTATGCCCTTTTTTCTGGAAGCAGGATAAAAACAGAGCAAAAAAGAAAGGGGCTGTGAAGCCTGGGTTTTTTCAATCCCATTTTTTCACAGCCCCGCCACATTTTCACTTTTGATCCCTGTTTTAGTACATTCCCGGTGCGGGTGCTGCGGGTGCGGGAGGAGCGGGCTCCTTCTTTGTGGCTACCACAGACTCGGTCGTAAGGAATGATGCTGCTACGCTGGTAGCGTTCTGCAGGGCTGACCTTGTTACCTTGAGAGGATCAAGGATTCCGGTCTTTACCATGTCTGTGTATTCCTCGGTAAGAGCGTTGAAGCCCATACCAACCTTTGAATCCCTTACCTTATTGATGATAACAGCGCCTTCAAGGCCTGCATTTGCTGCGATGTAATTAAGGGGAGCTTCAAGTGCCTTGAGTACTATCTTGGCTCCTGTCTTCTCGTCGCCTTCCAGACCCTTGATGAGCTTCTCAAGATCCTTGCCGGCGTGGATGTAAGCTGAACCGCCGCCTGCGATGATGCCTTCCTCAACTGCTGCTCTGGTAGCGTTAAGGGCATCCTCCATGCGGAGCTTTGCTTCCTTCATCTCGGTCTCGGTAGCAGCGCCTACGCGGATAACTGCAACACCGCCGGAGATCTTTGCAAGTCTTTCCTGCAGCTTCTCCTTATCGAAGGAAGAGGTTGTAGCGTCGATCTGTGTCTTTATCTGAGCCTGACGGGCCTTGATGTCTGCCTTCTTGCCTGCGCCGTCAACGATGGTGGTATCGTCCTTTGTGATCTTTACGCTCTTTGCGCGACCCAGCATATCGATGGTGGCATCTTTGAGCTCAAGACCAAGGTCGCTGGAGATAACCTGTCCGCCTGTAAGTGTGGCGATATCCTGGAGCATGTCCTTTCTCCTGTCGCCGTATCCGGGAGCCTTTACTGCTACTACATTGAAGGTTCCGCGAAGCTTGTTAACGATGAGAGTGGTAAGGGCTTCACCGTCCACATCCTCGGCGATAACGAGAAGAGCACGTCCGCTCTTTACGATCTGCTCAAGGAGAGGAAGTATATCCTGAACAGTTGAGATCTTCTTATCATAGATAAGGATGTAGGGATCCTCAAGATTTGCTTCCATCTTATCCATATCCGTGCACATATAAGCTGAAACATAACCGCGGTCGAACTGCATTCCTTCAACCAGATCCAGCTCGGTCTGCATGGTCTTGCTTTCCTCGATGGTGATAACACCGTCGTTAGAAACCTTTTCCATAGCGTCTGCGATCATCTTGCCCACTTCGTCATCACTTGCGGAAATGGAAGCAACCTTTGCGATATGATCCTTGGAAGAAACCTTGGAGCTCATCTTGCGAAGGGATTCAACTGCAGCGTCGCAGGCCTTCTTCATGCCCTTACGGAGTATCATGGGATTTGCGCCTGCTTCCAGGTTCTTCATACCTTCATTGATCATTGCCTGAGCAAGGACAGTAGCTGTGGTGGTACCGTCACCGGCCACGTCATTGGTCTTTGTGGCAACTTCCTTTACAAGCTGTGCGCCCATGTTCTCGAACTCGTCCTCAAGCTCGATCTCCTTTGCAATGGTAACACCATCGTTGGTGATAAGGGGTGCGCCATAGGACTTGTCAAGGACCACGTTCCTTCCCTTGGGTCCTAAAGTAACTCTGACGGTATCCGCCAGCTGATCAACACCGGATTTAAGAGCGGCTCTGGCCTCAGAGCCATATTTGATTTCTTTAGCCATTTAATTCATCTCCTTTGATAATGTAATATATGTTTCTGCCCTTACTTTTCAATAACTGCAAGGATGTCACTCTGCTTAACTATTATAACCTTTGTCTTGTCATCCAGTTCGATCTCGGTTCCGGAATACTTGGAATAGATGACCTTCTGGCCCTTCTTGACCTGCATCTTTATTTCCTTGCCATCCACTACTCCGCCGGGACCTACTTCAAGGATCTCAGCCTGCTGGGGCTTTTCCTTCTCATGTCCGGGAAGAACGATGCCTGATGCTGTTTTCTCTTCAGCTTCGATAGGCTTTAACACAACTCTGTCTGCTAACGGCTTTAACTTCATTTCAAAAACCTCCTGTTAAATATATTTATTGTTGTTATTCTCTCTGTTTATTAGCACTCGCTCAATATGAGTGCTAATCATCAAGAGACATAATACTTTGTTCCCGCAGCTGTTGCAAGCGGGTAGATCAACCGTTTTCTCACATATTCTCTGTTTTTCTCAAATATTCTTGGTTTTTCTGCCGATTTTGGCTTTTCAAATTCCGTTTATTCCGAATATTTTCCGGACCTTAAGATGGAACGAACCATCCTGTATGCGCACTTTTTCACGTCCTCAGGACTTATCCTCCCATCAGAAAGAGCTTCCCTTATATCATCCTGATCCATCACGCTTCCCGGCATCATAAGATCGGTCCCCGCTGCCACACAGAGGGAAGCCGTACAGTTATCCCCGTGCCAGGTGTTGGTCCAGTCCGTCATGACTATACCATCAAAGCCCCACTCGTCTCTAAGGATATTTGTGACAAGCTCCCTGTTTGCGGCGGCATGGATGCCGTTTATCTTATTGTAGCTGGTCATCAATGCCCCGGGGGACGATTCCCTGACTGCAATCTCAAAACCTCTCAGATAGATCTCCCTCAGGGTTCTCTCCGAGACCACACTGTTTGAGAAATAGCGGTTGTCCTCGGAATTATTGCAGGCAAAATGCTTTATGACGGTGCTGCAGCCCCTGACGGACTGCACCCCGTCCGTAATGGCGGCTGCAATCTTTCCCGTGAGATAGGGGTCCTCGGAGAAGTACTCAAAGTTCCTGCCGCAGAGAGGGTTCCTGTGGATATTCATCCCCGGCGCAAGCCAGAGATCCACACCGAAGATCTCCATTTCCTCGGCTACTGCCCTTCCCACTTCCTTAACGAGTTCAGTGTCCCAGGTGGAAGCTATAAGGGTTCCCACAGGGAAAGCAGTGCAATACTGGTAGTACTCTACCCCGTCCTCCTGTACCGGCTCGACATCAAAGAAACCGTGTTCCACAGTTCTGTTAAAGGAACGGGCCGTAACACGACCGTCCTTTTCAATGTAGGTTTCCTGTATCCTGAGTCCCGCAGGCCCGTCAGCCGTTACCATGGATGCTATTCCGTCTTCATACACCATCCTGCTGGTATCTCCGGCTCCTCCCGGCACCTGATATCCGCTGGATCCCACGGTCTCCACTTCACCTTCCCCGACGATGGCACCGGTGAGAAGGGAAATAAGCTTTTCCTCCGAAAGGGGATCCGTAAGACGCCTTGCTTCTTCGGGTATTTCATCATCTTTGCCGTATTCTGCCGTGACAGTTAAAAAATCCCCTGCGCTTATGCTTATGACCGGAAGCTCCTCTTCCTTAAGCTTATCAAGCCACTTTCTGTTCAGCTCCTCCCTCTCGGTCTCAATGATACTGAATTCCCTTATTTCATTTTCGGGAGCACAGAGACTTTCCGTCTTAAAGGTTATAACCTCCTCATCCAGCTCGAAGCCCGATACCAGCACGGACTTATCCAGGGAAAAACCGCACCAGATACCGTAGGTTCCCTTTTCCAGCACATAGCTGTGCCTTTCGCTGTCATAGGAGGTGAGAGAATCAAGGGCGATTTCAATACGCACCTTCTCCGTATCGTTAGCAGGGATGATCCCTGTCTTCTTAAAGGCCGCAAGCCTTCTGAATTCCTTTTCCAGGCCGGTCTGAGGGCAGGAAACATAGACCTGCAGAACCTCTCTTGCAGGCACATCTCCAACATTCATGATATTTACGGGAAGTGTAACGGTTCTGTTTTCATATTCCGGAGCCTCCGCCTCAAGATTAAACTCCGAATAGGTGAGTCCGTATCCGAAACCGTAACGGACGGGGATCCCCAGGGAATCAAAGTAACGGTATCCCACGTATATGCCTTCATCATATTTTTCCGTGGTGAGATCCTCATTTAAGAAGGAGAAATCCGAAGCCCCGGGATAATCCTCGTAGTCATAACACCAGGTATCCGTAAGATGTCCTCCCGGAGAAAGCTTCCCCTGAAGCACATCCGCCAGGGCATTTCCGCCCTCCATGCCAGCCTGGCACATGAAGATAAGACCCAGGATATTTTTATGGGAATCCATAAAGGAAAGATCCATGACCGAGCCGGTATTGAGTATCACTATCACCTTATCGTACAGTCTGCAGAGGGAATCCAGGAACTTTTCCTCCTTTTCCGTAAGGTAGTAGTCTCCGGGAACATTCCTTCTGTCGGCTGCTTCTCCGGCTGTACGGCTGATACAGTAGATCGCGGTATCACAGTCCTCTTTTTCGGGCTCCTCTCCGTCGGGAGCGGGAAAAGGCCTTGCAGCATAGGTATCGAAAAAGCCTTCCATGCCTCTCTCGGATTCCATGACCTCCTTCAGGAGATCATCTCTCCACTTTATCCGCTTTTCGTCATATTCACGGTTATAATCCGAGAGCCACTTTTCGTTTAGGATGCGGAAGCCCGCATTCTTTAAGCCTTCGAAAACAGTAACAACCTCTCTTTCATTCACATCCCCGCTGCCGGTGCCTCCCTTTATGGTCCGGGTGGCTCCCTGTCCGTACAGTGCAACGGCACTGCCGTTTTCGAGCGGCAGTACATGCTCCCTGTTTTCCAGAAGCACGATGCCTTCTGCAGCAGCCCTTCTGGCCGTCTCTCTGTGGGGACGTTCGTGAGGCTGTTCGTCTGGGGTACTGAAACCGTTACGTTTCATGGGCTTGATCTTCATCTGCTGTAACCTTTTCTCCTTTCACTGAAACCTTAAGTAACCGGCAGCATTACTGGGGCAGCTGCTCCGGGAGCACCACCTGTCCCGCAGTCTGTCCCGCGGCCTGGGCTGCCTGCTCCGCCTGAGCCTGGGCTGCTGCGGCCAGCGCGGCCTGCAGTGCGGCCTGGTCAGCCGGTGAAAGCTCATTGGTGCCCTCGGGAGCGTTCAGGGATGCGTTTTCATTGTCCTCAACTCCCTGATCCACATATTTCTCGGCTCTTCCCTTAAATTCCGAATCCGGGAAGGTAGAAATAAGCTGGTTAAATAACTCCGTAGCCTTGTCGGGATTATCGTTCTTAAGATAACTCTGGGCCAGATAATAAAGGGCCTGATCGCTTTCTTTGTTGAGTTCAAAGGATTCCGTCAGATCTTCGATGGCTCCGGCGTAATCCGAATCATTATATTTGGTGATACCGCTCTTTAAGTACTGCTCCGCAGCCTTCTCCGAAACATTGCTCTCCAGATAGTCGTAGAGCGTGCGGAATTCCTCCGAAAGTCCCGTGTTTCCGGGATTCTTGATCTTTTCAAGGCTTTCCACGGCCTTCAGCGCATCATCCGGATCCTCTATATAGCTCTGAGCTGCAGAAATCAGAGCATTATAATCGCTGATCACACCTTCATTTCCGGTGTATTCCTGCAGGGTATCCTGATATCCCCTGCTTTCCTCCTGAAGGGCCTCTATCCTCTTATTGAGGTCATCCATGTCCGCAGTCCTGGAGGTCAGTTCCTCCGACACTTCCTTCAGCTGTTCGTTTATCTCATTCCTTGCCACCTGTATCCTGGCGGGAAGAACGAGGAACCACATAAGAGCCGCTCCGGCTATAAGACCGATAAGTATATTGATGATGGTCTGGCCTCCGGCTCCTCCGGAATCATTGAGGGGCTGGATGATGGTCTCGTTACCGCTCTGATAGCTGATGGCCTCTTCCTTTTTCCTGATATGCTTCCTGCCTGTGGCATTTTCCTTTTCGGCTATCCTTTTATCCGCTTCCTTTAAATAGGTCTTAAGGGTGGTATTTCCGGCGTCGATCTTAAGTCCGCGCTCGGCACACTTCCGGACCTTGCTCCATTCCTCATTATGGACGTAGATAAGGCTTAAGAGCTCCATTGCACGCATGAAGCCCGGGTTCTTTGCCACCACTGCCTTAAGCTGTATCACGGCCAGATCCAGATCGTCGTGCTTTGCATAGCTGCAGGCCTGATTATACTTACGGATAAGAGCATCATAACCGTTAAGCTTGGACTGGTTATTCTGGACCTCCGACAGGAAATCGTCGGCAATATTCTTTTTTGCCCTGATATTTTTGGAGATTATCCATTCGGAAAGAGCGGAAACTATCTCTCCGGTCTCAAAAAAGACAAGACCTAAGAGGTTCCTTGCCTGAACATTGTTTTTATTGCATTTTAAGGATAATTTAAGTGAAGCGGCCGCTCCGGTAAGATCCCGTACCCTGGCTTTCTCAAGTCCCTCATTATAATAACGGTTGGAAAGACGTACTATTCTCTTATAGGTTCTTACGTCCGCTCCGCAGGCGGTACAGAAGTCGTCTTCCGACAGTGTACAGCCGCAGTTATAACATTTCATATCCTGAACACTTATTCCTTATCTTTATACTTGATCCCGAGCATTGAAAACAGGAGGTCCAGCATGTCCGGTTCATTATGGCTGTTGACTGCCTCCTGAATGTCATCGATCTCAAGAGAGGGATGAAACTTCTTCAATTCTTCATCAAAATCTATCATATTCTGTCGATGCAGCTCCTTCCTGTTACAAGTCTACTGCTTTTCCGGTCCGGTCCCTGACCGGCCGTGGACCTGCCTCTCAAGGCTTTACCTGCCTCCCAAGGCTTTGACGGCCTCCCGAAGCTTTGCCGGCCTCCTAAAACTTTGCGGAGGAAGCCGAAATGGGGAAGGGCAGCAGCACTCCCTCATCATTCTTCCTGAACACCGCTCCCCGCTTACTCTGGCTCACAGTGAACTGCTGGGAATCAACTATCACCATGACTCCCTCATACACAGTATCATAGGCCCGTACAACGGCTCCTTCGGAAATTCTCATGAGCTCGTCAAATTCCTTTGTTCTCCGTTCCATTTCCTGAAGCTCGGCGTTTTTCTCTATCTTTTCCCTCATAAGGGTCTGGCGCTCTGCCATCATGCTCTCATCGGCAGTGCCGAGTCTCACCTTTCTCTCCAGCTCGTCGGATCTGAGCTTCATCTCGTGGAAACGGTCTGAAAGTGCTTTTTCCTGTCTGGCCAGTTCCTTACGCATCTGCACCACATTATCCTTGACCCCTGCCGCAACAATGGTCTTTAAGAACACGTCGTTTCCAAGGATCCTGGCTTCCACGCCCCTCATACCGTAGACATCGCCTCCGACGATGCTTCCCATCTCTCCGGTGGCACGTACCACTGCCTTGGATACCACATAGGAATCCAGGATGTAATTGGCGGAAACATCCCCTCCGGCATCTACCCTGGCATACTCTATAAAGTCTGCCATCAGATCCCCTTTGCACTCTATCTTCGTCTCGTTGAGACCAAGGATCCCGCCCTTAACCACTATATCTTCCCCGGCGGACATGGAATTTCCGTGAAAGATGCCTTCAACGGTAATGGTCCTGGTGGCCCTTATGCTGACGCCGTCGGACACATTGCCGTGTATTATCACATCACCGTTGAAATTTATATTACCGAAAACGTTGTCTATATCCTTTTTGAATTCCTGTACCCCTGTCACCATGAGCTTGGCCTTTGTGGCCTCCACTCTGCCCTCTATATCGGCATAGTAGGTGAGCTCGTCGGGATTATAGGTGCATCCCGTGGTGCTCATGGGAGGCAGATCCTTCGCCTTTCTTCCCGGCACCGGCCTGCCCTTCACCGTGATCCCCGGCTTTTCCTTTACCGAAGGGTGATAGACTGCCAGCTTATCGCCTGCATCAACGCATTCAATAACATTCACGCTGGTATAATCAACGCTGCCGTCCTCCCTGATAAGGGGATGCTTCTTTCCGGCTCCGGTGGCTTCGAAGAAAAATTCAAAATAACCGTCCACTCCGTCAACAGGAGCAGTACCCTCAGCCACCAGCTGTTCGCGGTTATATATCTGTTTCTTGATCATGGCGGAGATTCTGGACTTGTTGATGCCCTCTGTCACTCCGTTCATCCTTAAGAGATCCATGATGCTGTCCACATCATATTCTTCCCCTGCAAAGGGCGCGGAAAGATAGAGATATGCTTCCATATCACCGTTTCTGACAAAAACCCTGTTTAAATTCCTGTCATCACGAGAACCCATCCTGCCTCCATCATCCGGAAACTCTGTTTATCAGTCTTTTCCGGCCCCCAACCGGGCCATGACCTCACTCATCATCTTTTCGTAGCCCTGAAGCTTTTCTCTCTCCTCCCTTATCTTCTCCTCGGGAGCCTTGGATAGGAACTTCTCATTGGAAAGCATGGAATTGCTGCGCTTCAATTCCTTCTCAAGCCTTTCCTTCTCCTTAAGGAGACGCTTTCTTTCCTCCTCCTGATCTATAAGATCCTCAAAAGGCATGAAGATCGTGGCACCTCCGGTAACAAGAGACACATCATTTTCGTCCTTGCCCTGATCCTTTTCCGTAATGCTTATATCAGCTCCGCTTGCAAGACTTGCAAAGAAGATACGGCAGTTTTCAAAGGCCTCTCTTACCCCGGGATCATCGGAAACCACCCGGATATCTGCCTTTCTTGAAGGTATAACGTTCATCTCGGAACGGATGTTCCTTATACCCTTTATCGCTTCTCTCACAATGTCCACCGCATTTGCTTCCGCCCTGAAATCCAGGCTCTCATCAAATACCGGCCAGGAAGAGATCATGATGGAAGGCTCCGAAGAATCATCCCCGGACTCCTCCCTCAAAGTGCAGTATATTTCCTCCGTGATAAAAGGCATGAAAGGGTGGAGCAGCTTCAGCGCCGCCGTAAGGACCTTTTTCAATGTCCAGAGAGCGGCATTACGGCTCTCACTGTTCTCATTATCGTAGAGTCTGGGCTTCACCATCTCTATATACCAGTCACAGAGATAATCCCATACAAAGTCATATATCTTCTGGGCTGCTATCCCCAGCTCATACTTCTCCATGTTATCGGTAACGGCCTTTGCAGTCTCGTTCATCCTGCAGAGTATCCATCTGTCCTCATATGTAAGATCCGCTTCGGCAGGCTCGGAAATCGTTTTTTCTTCCATATTCATCAATATGAATCTGGAGGCATTCCATATCTTGTTTGCGAAGTTCCTGCTGGCCTGTATCTTCTGATCCGAGAAGCGCATATCGTTCCCCGGAGCATTTCCGGTGACAAGGGTGAACCTCAAGGCATCCGCACCGTATTTATCAATGACCTCCAGAGGGTCTATGCCGTTCCCTAAGGACTTACTCATCTTCCTGCCCTGCTCGTCCCTTATAAGGCCATGGAAAAGAACCGCGTCAAAGGGTCTGGCCCCCATATGCTCATATCCGGAGAAGGCCATCCTTATGACCCAGAAAAAGATTATGTCATATCCCGTTACCAGTACGTTTGTGGGATAAAAATAGTCCAGCTCCTCAGTTTTATCCGGCCATCCCAAAGTGGAGAAGGGCCATAAAGCCGATGAAAACCAGGTGTCAAGGGAATCCGGATCCTGGGTGAACTCCGTACATCCGCAGTCCGGACACTTATCCGGCATGGATCTTGCGACCATAAGCTTTCCGCATTCCTTACAGTAATATGCGGGTATCCTGTGGCCCCACCAGAGCTGGCGGCTCACGCACCAGTCCCTGATATTGTCGGTCCAGTTAAAATAGGTCTTCTGCATCCTCTCCGGGATAAGCTTTATCTCGCCATTCCTTACGCCCTCGGCCGCAGGACGGATAAGGGAATCCATCTTCACAAACCATTGCTGCTTTACCATAGGCTCCACAGTGGTATGGCATCTGTCATGGGTTCCAACATCATGGGTATAGTCCTCTATCTTAACCAAGAGCCCCATCTCATCAAGCTCTTTGACTATCTGCTCCCTGGCTGCATATCTGTCCATTCCGGCGAATTTTCCGCCGTTCTCATTTATGGTGGCGTCGTCATTCATGATGTTGATCACCGGAAGTCCGTGACGCTCTCCCACAAGGAAATCGTTGGGGTCATGTCCGGGTGTGATCTTAACGACACCGGTCCCGAATTCCGGATCAACGTAAGGGTCGCTTACCACCGGGATCTCCCTGTCCATAAAGGGCAGTATCACGGTTTTCCCTATAAGATCCTTATAACGCTCATCATCCGGGTGAACGGCGATGGCCGTATCTCCCAGCATCGTCTCCGGCCTGGTGGTGGCAAATTCCATAAACCTGCCCTCTTCACCCTTTACCGGATACTTTATATGCCAGAGATGGGAGGACTGCTCCTCATATTCCACCTCGGCGTCGGAAATAGTGGTGGCGCATACCGGGCACCAGTTCACTATCTTGTTTCCCTTATATATCAGTCCCTTTTCATAAAGACGGACGAAGACCTCATTTACTGCCCTGTTACAGCCTTCATCCATGGTAAATCTCTCTCTGTCCCAGTCACAGGAGATACCCAGCTTTTTAAGCTGGCTTACGATGATCCCGCCGTACTCGTCTCTCCACTTCCAGGCTCTCTCCAGGAACTTCTCCCTGCCGAGGGTCTCCTTATCGGTTCCCTCTTCCTTAAGCTTCTCGATGATCTTTACTTCCGTTGCTATGGAAGCATGATCCGTGCCGGGCTGCCACAGGGTATTGTAGCCCTGCATCCTCTTGAACCTGGTGATGATGTCCTGCATGGTGTTGTCCAGGGCATGGCCCATATGAAGCCTTCCGGTGATATTCGGCGGCGGCATGACGATAGAAAAGGGCTTTTTACTCCTGTCTACTTCCGCATGAAAGTATTTGTTATCAAGCCATTTCCTGTAGAGCCTGTCTTCCATCCCTTTCGGGTCATATGTTTTACTAAGTTCCTTAGACATCAGTCCTGCCCCTTTTCATATTTATAAGGCCATATCAGGCGGTTTTTCCCTGCCCGCCCGCTTTTTCAGCCAAAAAGACATACTATTTAAAGTTTAAGGTATATCCGCCGGATTTGTCAATAAGATTAGCCTTCCACCTCTCCACTTCGTCGTAGATCTCCGTATTGATGATCCTGATCCTTGTTCCCTTCATACCGGCGGAACCGGTCTCGATGATACCGGCGCTCTCCAGCTTCCTTAAACCGTTCACCACCACGGATCTGGTGATCCCCAGTGATTCGGCCACCTTGGAAGCCACTATGGTGCCTTCTTCCCCGGAGAGATCATTTAATATCCTTACTGCCCCCAGCGTCTCGGAATGGGAAAGAGCGGAAAAAGCGCCCTTTACCATCTTCTCTCTTCTGTCCTCTTCCTCGTGCTCCTCGGTCTCGGATCTCTGCATTTCCAGATTGAGCACCGTGTCTGCATACTCACAGAGGATAATGTCATCTATGGAATAAACTTCATCCCTTCTGCATACGATAAGGGTCCCCAGTCTTTTACCCGCAACGGCTACGGGAGTCACAAGGAGCATCATCCCCTCCACATTCTCCAGGCCGAGAAGGGCGGGGTTGACGTTCTCCTGGGTGGATAAAATGGTAAGGAGCCGCTTGTTCACGTCCTTTTCTATACGTTCTCCCACCTTCACACCGTCAAGCACCAGACTCTTCTCACCCGTGGGCAGATTTCTCCCTATCACCTTGCCCTTAAGGCTTAATACCACGATATCAGCGGAAAGCAGCCGGCCAAGGCAGTCGCAGATATCGGTAAATACCACCTTTCCGGCTTTGCTTTTCTGTATTATCCCGTTTACGGTCCTTATCCTGTCCAGAAGTTCGATCCGGCTCATCACTTACTCATCCTTTTTCTCGATAACGGTCTTGCAATCCTCGTTGATACACATAAGGCGGCTGCCTTTTTTAACCATGAGCCCCCCGCACTTCGGGCACACCTCCTTTGAAGGTGCGTTCCAGGTCATGAAATCACATTCGGGATAACCGATACAGCCATAATAGCGCCTGCCCTTCTTTGTCATCTTCATGACCAGGTCCTTCCCGCATTTCGGGCAGCTGACCCCTGTCTTTTCAAAGAAAGGAAGGGTGTTCCTGCATTCCGGAAATCCGGGACAGGCTAAGAACTTGCCGTAGGGCCCGTATTTTATCACCATCTTCCTTCCGCAGTTTGAGCAGATCTCATCCGACTCCTCGTCTGCTATCTTTATCTCCTCTATCTCTTTTCCGGCCTTTTCAACAGCTACCTTTAAGTCCGGATAAAAATTCTCGATAATGGTCTTCCATGAGACCTTTCCCTCTTCCACACCGTCCAGAAGAGCCTCAAAATTTGCGGTGAAATTAACGTCCACGATGCCCGGGAAGGCTTCCTTCAGTATATTGTTCACAGCCCTTCCGGTCTCCGTCACATAGAGATTCTTCTGCTCCTTGGTGACATATCTTCTGGCGATTATGGTGGTAATGGTGGGAGCATAGGTGCTGGGACGTCCGATGCCGAGCTCTTCCAGGGTCCGTACCAGACTGGCCTCCGTGTAGTGGGCGGGCGGCTGGGTGAAATGCTGCTTCTCCTCCAGGGATTTAAGCTTCAATACCGACTTTATGGAAAGATCTGCACTCAGCACATTGCTCTCTTCCTTCTTATCCGTCTGCTCGCTGTATACGGACATAAAGCCCTCAAATACAAGCTTGGACGCTGAGGACTGGAAGATATATCTGTCTCCGGCCTTCAGCCTTACGCTTACGGTACTGTATTTAGCCGGTGCCATACGGCTGGAAACAAAGCGCTTCCAGATAAGCTGGTACAGCCTGAACTGATCCCTGCTTAAGGAGTCCTTTACGGACTGGGGCGTCCTTGCGGTCTCTGTGGGCCTTATGGCTTCATGGGCGTCCTGTATCTTTTTCTCGCTCTTCTTTTCCTTTGCCTTTCCGGCCTCCTCGGGAAGATATTCCTTTCCGTAGGTCTCCTCTATATACTTATCAGCAGCGGCTGCAGCCTCCTCCGAGATCCTGGTGGAATCCGTCCTTAAATAGGAAATAAGTCCCACGGTGCCCTGGCCCTTCACGTCCACTCCTTCATAGAGCTGCTGGGCTATCCGCATGGTCTTCTGGGTGGAGAAATTTAACACCGAAGAAGCTTCCTGCTGCAGTGTACTGGTGGTAAAAGGCAGGGGCGACTTCTTCGTCCTTTCTCCCTTTTTCACCTCCTGTACGCTGAAGGGATTCTTCTCACAGTAAGCCTTTATCTCATCCGCTGTCTTCTTATCCTTTATCTCCGTCTTTCCGGAAAGATCGCCGTAGAATTTCGCATTTAAGGGAGTCTTCTCCCCCTTCACGTTCAGGGAAGCATCGATGGTCCAGTATTCCGACGGGATAAAAGCGTCTATCTCCTCTTCCCTGTCGCAGATTATCCTCAATGCCACAGACTGCACCCTTCCGGCGGAAAGACCTCTCTTGACCTTTGCCCAGAGCAGGGGCGATATCCCGTATCCCACGATCCTGTCCAGCACTCTTCTTGCCTGCTGTGCATTCACCAGGTTCATATCCAGTTCCCTGGGGGACTTTAAGGAATTCTTTACCGCAGTCTTTGTTATCTCATTAAAAGTGATCCTGTCAACTTCCTTTTTCCTGTCGGGATCGTCCATCTTCAGGGCCTTGATAAGATGCCATGAGATAGCCTCTCCCTCCCGGTCAGGGTCAGTTGCCAGATAGATCCTGTCCGCCTTTTTGGCTTCCTTTCTCAGGGACGAGAGCAGCTCTCCCTTTCCCCGGATCGTAATATACTTAGGCTCGAAATCGTTTTCCACATCCACACCCAGCTGGCTCTTGGGAAGGTCCCTCACGTGCCCCATGGATGCCATGACCTGGAAATTACTGCCCAGAAATTTTTTTATCGTCTTTACCTTTGCAGGTGACTCAACTATTACCAGATTCTTTGCCATTTCAGTCGAATGTCGCCTTTTATTCCTGTTTTCTTGATCATACGCATATTTCCGGACATCACAATAAATCCGTAAGTATACGAAACGAAAGCAATATACACCATTTCTTTTCTATTTGCAACACAGGGCTTTTGAGAAACAGGATAAATACACTAATCCTTCCGGCCGGCGTGTTGACTCTATATACAGTGCAAATCCTCTGAACGTCATCTGTTTACCTGCCTGCATCAGGAAATCCTGGTCTCGTTTTACTTGCCCCGGGGGCGATAATGCGGTATAGGCAAGTAAAAAAGAAAGGTCGGCAGTGGGAAGTTACTTGCCCTGAAGGAGAAAACGCTGTTAGGGCAAGTAAAAAAGAAAGGTCGACAGCGGGAAGTTACTTGCCCCGAGGGCGAAAA
>JAFVEU010000044.1 GCA_017475845.1 Lachnospiraceae bacterium
CAAAGAATATCACCGTGAACGTAGGGGATCAGGCTGCTTTCTTCCTTGTAAAGGTGGCCGAAGAAAAGGGCTTCTTTGAAGAAGAGTTCGGAAAAGACGGCATCACCGTTCATTCCGAGATCTTTGCGAAGATGGGACCCGCCATCATCGAGGCAATGGCTGCCGGTGATGTTGACTTAAGTATCGTAGGTGTTTTCCCCGTTGTTAATGCCAACAATGCGGGAAATAAGATAATGATGCTCGCCAGCGGAAACTTTACCGAGGACGGCTTCAGGCTTGTAGTGGGACCGGATTCATCCGTGGGATCTGTAGAAGACTTAAAGGGCAAAAAGGTGGGAGTTCCCTTCGGAGCAGCAGAGCATCAGATCACTCTGCAGATCCTTGAGAAGCACGGCCTTGACGACACTCAGGTGGAGCTTGTGAACCTGCAGCAGGCAGACGCCCTTACGGCACTTCTTGGAAATGAGATAGACGCAGCCCTCTTTAACAGCGGAACCTTAAGCGCCGCAGAGGAAGCGGGAGCAAAGACCATCGCCACAAATAAAGAGGTTGGCCTTATAGTCAATCCCGTTATCGGAAGAAAGGATTTCGTGGAAGCAAATCCTGAGATCACTTCCAGGTTCTTAAAGGTTCTTGATAAGACTGCAAAGTGGATCGATGAGAACGAGGATGAGACCGTAAAGATCGCAGCAAAGATAAACGGAACCGATGAGGAGGGCATCAGAGTCAGCCTTCTTTCCAGAGGAAGGGCCATCTCCATTGATGATGAGCACTTTAAGGATCCCATCATGTCCACACTTGAGTTTGCAAAGGCTCAGGGACTGATCTCCGATCTTTCATATGATGATGTTGTTGATACCTCATATTTTGAGAATGCGGGTATAGAGTAAGGAAGTTCCAAAGCAAAGGTTTTTTATGAACAAATGGCAGCAGATGTCAGTTAAATACAAGGTTCTGAGCGTATGCTCGGTGCTGCTGGTGCTTCTTATAGTCCTGTATTGGCAAGTAGGCGCCGAGAGGGGATGGTTTAATACCATCCTCCTTTCGTCACCTTCTGATATTTATAAGTCTTTTCAGAACCTGTGGGGCAGCGGAAGCCTGCAGAAGCATATTCTGGTGAGCTTTAAGAGAGTAATGATCGGATATCTGTCCGGGGCGGGTCTTGGGGTCCTTGTGGGCTTCATTTTATCCACCATGCATTCCCTGGACAGGCTTTTAAGTTTCCTAATGGGTATCATAAGACCCATTCCCGCGCTGGCCCTTTTTCCGCTCTTTATCCTCTGGTTCGGTATCGGCGAGGCTTCAAAGATCGTGGTCATCGCCTTCATGTCCTTCTGGCCCACCTTCTTAAATACCGAAGAGGGCGTGAGACAGGCGGACAAGAACCTTCTGGAGCTGGCGGACGCACTGCAGAAGAGCAGGATAAACAAGATGTTCACAGTGCTGCTCCCCTCCACCCTTCCCTATATCTTTGCGGGGCTGAGGCTTGCCATAAGCCGTGCCTGGGGAGGAGTCGTGGTGGCTGAGATGCTGGCGGCAAGCTCGGGAATAGGATTCCTTATCGAGTATTCCAGAGACATGTCCCAGACCGCCTCCATGTTTGTTGGAGTCATAACCATAGCAATAATCGGCTGTGCTGTAGATATGCTACTCAGATTCATCCAGAGCAGGGTCTGCTACTGGCATACGGAGGTGTGATTTGGCGGTTGAGAATGAGGTAAATATCCGTCATATACGTCAGGATTTTCCCATGCCTTCCGGAAAACTTGAGGTTCTTAAGGATATAAATATCGACCTGAAAGGCGGAGAGTTTGTGTCCATAGTCGGAGAGAGCGGCTGCGGAAAGAGTACTCTCTTAAGGATAATAGCGGGCCTGGACAGGCCCACAGACGGTGAGGTCCTTATAGGCGGAGAAAGAGTCGCCGGAGTTTCATCAAAGGTGGGTATCCTCTTTCAGGAGTCAAGGCTTCTTCCCTGGTATTCAACCGAGAGGAATATCGCTTACGGTCTGCCTAAGGGGATGGATAAAAAAGAGGGCCGGGAAAGGGTAAAGACCCTTATTGAGACTGTTGGATTAAAGGGCTTTGAAAAGGCGCTTCCATCCCAGCTTTCCGGCGGAATGCAGAAGAGGGTTGCCATTGCCCGTACTCTGGCGGGACGCCCCAAGGTGCTGCTTTTAGATGAACCCTTTGCGGCACTGGACGCCTTCACCAAAATGAACATGCAGGAAGAGATCCTCCGTATCTGGGGGAGGGAAAAGATCACGACTCTTCTCGTGACCCATGATATAGACGAGGCTATTTACCTGGGAGAGAGGGTGGTCATGATGTCCCCCAAGCCCGGTGTGATAAAGAGAGTCATACCTATTGAGCTTCCCGAGGATCACAGCCGTACCAGCGACGAATTCGACAGCTACAGGAGAGAGATCTTCAAGGGCTTTTTCGGCAGTGACAAGCGTATGTCGGAGTTTTTCTGAAATGGATAAAAAGAAACTTGGAATAATAGGCGGTATGGGGCCTTTAGCTACCGCTTATTTTTATGAAAAGATAATAGAGAGGACAGAGGCTTCCTGTGACCAGGATCACATAGTGACCTATATAATAAGTGATCCCGAGATACCTAAGAGGGTGGAGTATATCCTGGGAGAGTCGGAGCTCTCGCCTGGACCTCATATGTCCGATATTGCCGTAAAGCTTCAGGACATGGGTGCTGATATCATTGTTATGCCGTGTGTTACGGCCCATTTTTTTTATAAGGAGATCTCTGAAAAGCTCACCGTAAGGATGTTAAATATCCTGGATGAGACCACAGCTGTCCTTAAGGACAGGGGAATAAAAAGCGCCGGGATACTTGCTACAAGAGCTACGGTCAAAAGCGGGATACTGCAGAATGCCCTGGAAGAGGGCGGCATAGCCTCCGTCACCCCGGATGAAGCTGAAGCTGAAGAGATAAGCAGGATAATATTTTCTGAGATCAAGACCGGGAAAAGAGCCGATCTTGACAGCCTGTACCGTATAATGGATAACATGAGGGAAAGGGGCGCCGAAACCTGCCTCATCGCCTGCACCGATCTTTCCGCAGCTCTTGGCGGGTCGAGGGAGGGGAAGTTCACCGACCTTCTGGACATACTTGCGGATGCGGCGGTAAGGGAATGCCTCAGCAATAATTGAAGCATATGGTTTTTATGGTATAATCGTAACTGTTCAGATACCATACGGGAATTGTTTATGACTGAAAGAGAAGTATTTAACATATACAGATCGGGGAACAGGACTCTGTTAGGCGTTATAGGAGGACTGGGTCCCATGGCCACCGCCCATTTCATGGAGAGGATCATCTCCATGACGGACGCGGACTCTGACCAGGAGCATATCAGAATGGTCATATATAACTGCCCGGACATTCCGGACAGGACAGGCCATATATTGAACCCGGAAGCGCCGGATCCG
>JAFVEU010000045.1 GCA_017475845.1 Lachnospiraceae bacterium
CTGAAATACGGCGTTGCCGTAAAATGCGCCACCATTACCCCCAATGACGCAAGGGTAAAGGAATATGACCTAAAGGAAATGTATAAGAGCCCCAACGGTACCATAAGGGGTATTATGGACGGCACCATCTACAGGGCGCCTATCCTCATCAAAGGAGTGAAGCCCCATGTGAGGAACTGGGAAAAGCCCATTACCATAGCCCGTCACGGTTACGGCGATGTTTACAAGAATTCGGAGATCAAGGTTCCGGGTGCAGGAAAGGCAGAGCTTGTCTTTACTTCCGCAGACGGTAAGGAAGAGAGAAAGCTCATACATGAATTCAAGAGCCCCGGAGTGCTGCAGGGAATGCACAATGTGGACAGCTCCATTGAGAGCTTTGCCAGAAGCTGCATGAATTATGCCTTAAGCGTAAGGCAGGATCTGTGGTTTGCCTCCAAGGACACCATTTCAAAGATCTACGACGGGGATTTCAGGGACATATTCCAGAGGGTATATGATACCGAATTCAAAAAGGACTTTGATGAAGCCGGCATAGAGTATTTCTACACCCTTATCGATGACGCCGTAGCGAGAGTCATCCGCAGCAAGGGCGGCTTCATCTGGGCGTGCAAGAATTACGACGGGGATGTGATGAGCGATATGATGGCTGCGGCCTGCGGCTCCCTCGCAATGATGACCTCCGTCCTCGTGAGTCCCGATGGTAAATATGAGTACGAGGCGGCCCACGGCACGGTGCAGAGGCATTATTACAAGCATCTTGAAGGTCAGGAGACCAGCACCAATTCCGTTGCCACCATCTTTGCCTGGAGCGGCGCCTTAAGGAAGAGGGGAGAACTGGACAGCATCCCGGAACTGATGGATTTTGCTGACAGGCTTGAAAAGGCGACTCTCACTACCATTGAAGAGGGTGAGATGACAGGGGATCTGGCCCTTATTTCCGAGCTCCCAAACGTGAAGAAGCTTAATACTCTTGATTTCATTAAAGCAGTGAGGACGAGGCTTTAACTCTATAACAATGATGAAGGTAAATCTGTGATCTTACAGGTCAGTAATGTATATAAGGCTTTTTCGGACAATGAGCTTTTCCGGGATGTGTCCTTTCATATGCAGGAGAAAGAGAAGTGTGCCCTGGTAGGAAATAACGGCACCGGAAAGACTACGCTCCTAAAGATCATCGGAGGGCTGATAGCGCCGGACAGCGGCTCGGTTTCCATTAAATCCGCTCTTAAGATCGGATATCTTTCCCAGCTTGACGCGGTTTCTTCCGAAAAAAGCATTCTGGAGGAATTAACGGACGCCAAACAGGATGTTTTTGATATAGAGGCGGAGATGGAGGAGCTTTCCGAAAAAATGAAGGGCTTAAGCGGGAATGAGCTTGATACAGCCATGAACCGCTATGCCTTTCTTCAGCATGACTTTGAGATAAGGAACGGCTATGCTGCAAGGAGCGAGATCACCGGGGTGCTGAAAGGCCTGGGCTTTAGTATAGAGGAGGGTGAAAAGAAATGCGCCCATCTTTCCGGCGGACAGAAGACCAGAGTGGCCCTGGGAAAGATCCTTCTTAACCGGCCGGATCTCATAATCCTTGATGAACCCACAAATCACCTTGATATTTCTTCCATTGAGTGGCTGGAGGGCTTTTTAAGAGGCTATCCGGGCGCTGTTCTTCTAGTGTCCCACGACAGATACTTCCTGGACAGGGTGGTTACGAAGGTTTTTGCCCTGGAAGAAAAGACGGTCCGCACCTATGAGGGTAATTACACTGTTTTCAGCATGAAACAGAAAGCCTTAAGGGACAATAGGATTAAGGCCTGGTACAGAGAGCAGCAGGAGATAAAGCACCAGGAGGAAGTGATCGGTAAGCTAAAGCAGTTTAACCGGGAAAAATCGATCAAAAGGGCTGAATCCCGGGAAAAGCTTCTCTCAAAGATCGAACGCCATGAAAAACCGAAAGATGAGGAAGCCATCCGCTTTTCAATAACTCCTTCCATTGAGAGCGGCAATGATGTTCTCTCTGTAGAAAGCTTAAGTAAGGCTTTTCCGGAAAACCAGTTATTTAAGGACATTTCCTTTGAGATAAAAAAGGGGGAGAGAGTTGCGCTCATCGGGCGTAACGGGACCGGAAAGACCACACTCTTTAAGATATTGAACAGGATGGAAAAGGCGGATTCCGGCTTTTTCCGAATGGGAGTCAATGTTAAAACCGGATATTACGACCAGGAGCACCAGGTCCTCCATGACGGGAAAAGCCTGTTTGAGGAAATGAGGGATTCCTTTCCGATGCTGGACAACACTAAGATCCGTACAGTGCTGGCATCATTCCTCTTTACCGGGGATGATGTGTATAAACTGATCGGAGATCTCTCCGGCGGTGAGAGGGGGCGTGTCTCCCTGGCAAAGCTCATGCTGTCGAACGCCAATTTCCTCCTGCTTGACGAACCCACGAACCATCTGGATACCACCAGCAAAGAAATCCTGGAAGAAGCACTGAACGAGTATACGGGAACCGTGTTCTTTATCAGCCATGACCGTTATTTTGTGAATAAGACCGCTACCAGGATACTGGACTTATGTGACAGGGGTATTACAAATTATGTCGGGAATTATGATTATTATGCCGAAAAAAGGGCTGAAGCCTTTCTTACACGGTCAACGGATGAGACAGGCTCCGGCTCCGCTGCCGTGAAGGGAACCTCTGAAAACGCATATCACTGGGCTGAAAAAAAGGCTCTTGAAGCAAAAAAACGCAAGCGGGAGAATGACATCAGGCGTATTGAGGAAGAAATAGAAAGGAACGAAAAACGGTTATCAGAGATAAATAATCTCATGACGGAATCTGACACCGCAACCGATGCGGAACGCCTTATGGAACTGGCCAAAGAGCTTTCGGAGCTTGAAGAACGTAATGAAAAGCTGATGAATGAGTGGGAGTCACTATTAAATGATCCCGTGTCCTGAGAGAAGAGTTATAAGCGCCGGCATACCCGCCGATCGGAGAAAAAAAGAAAAGGCGGGTGCGATTTAAGCGCCGGCATACCCGCCGATCGGAGAAAAAAGGA
>JAFVEU010000001.1 GCA_017475845.1 Lachnospiraceae bacterium
CCCATGATATTGAAGAACAGGTCTATAAGGTCTATCTCCCTATCCTCCGGATCATATATCCTGTTTTCCATTGCTTTTTCGTTTTCCATTTGATGCTCCTCTTTCTTTACACCCTTTCGATCCTGCAGCTGTGCTTCCTGTTCCCGGGTTCTGCGTCCTTATCGTAGTTTATACCCACCAGCACTATCTCACTGCCATAATCCTTTAAGGCGTCCGGGTACTTCTTTTTCATTATCTGGTCTATGGCGCCTTCAGCACTCTTGTTCCATTTGAGTTCCACCACCAGCGCGGGCCAGTCTGAATCATTCTTTGGAAGATATACTATATCTGCAAATCCCTCCCCGGCAGGTAGTTCTTCCCATTGCAGGTAATTGTCCCTATATGTATAGTACGCAAGCTTTATCACGCTCCGAAGGCTGTCTTCCTTGTTGTAGTGCAGGGGAGAGGTTTCTTCCGCATGAACCTTCTCTATCTGTGCTGCCACAGCCTCTTCATTTCCGTTTATGGTGTCAAGGAACAGCCTTTCGCTTTCCTCAAGCCGCCGCCTGGTTTCTGCGTGATCCACCTCTCTTATTGCCCGCCGGAATTCCTGTTTTATTTCCTCATTGGGGATCCGCACGCTCCCTTTATCCGCATCATATGCTAAATATCCGAGATGTATGAGCAGGGTGAGGACATCGTCTTTTCCCCTGAATGTTACCAGATCGTTTGCGAATCCCACCGGATCCACGGGAACCTCCATGCCGCCGATCAGTTCCGCTATGGTCTTTGTGAGGCCGTTATAGTCTTTTCTGATATATTCCATCAGCCCCTCTGCTGCTGATGTTTCTGTCCAGTATGAATCAAAATCCTCATACCTTATGGCTTTCATGACTGAATTCGGATTATAGACGGATCCCACATTCTTAAAGGAATAGCCGTCATACCAATGCTTCATGGACCCGAAGCTGATATCTTTTCTGCTGCAGAGCTGTCTTACCTCTTCTTCGGTAAATCCCACATATTCCCCGAACTGACGGGGTTTTATCATTGTATATTCCTGAAAGTCCGATATAGCTGACTGTGAACCGTCTTTTTTTATGGGAAGTATTCCCGTCATGTAGACTGCTGCAAAGATCCTTGACGTGATCCCGCTGTTCTTAAAGAGAGATCTTAAGAATTCAAGATATTCCCTTTGGATGCCCGGATTATCCTCCTTTTCCCTTATGGGAGCATCCCATTCATCAATGATCATTACGATCTTGTTTCCCGTATATTCTGTCAGGTTTATAAGGGTGGCTGCAAATCCCTCTTCTATCCTGACTTCGCTGTATGTATTTCTGATCTCTGATACTATATTTCTCTTTATAAACGATACCAGGTCTTCTGCTGCGGTCTCTCCCATGACTCCTGTCATATCGAGATAGATCACATCATATTTATTCAGATGCCTTTTATAGCTTTCGTCTTCTGCTATTTTAAGCTTTTCAAACAGCCTGCCCGAATCGCATGACTTATCGTAATACGCACTCAGCATCTGGGCGGCGTAGGATTTCCCGAAACGGCGGGGTCTGCTGATACAGGTAAGCTTTTCACCGGTACTTATCGTTCTGTTTATAAGACTGATGAGGCCGGTCTTATCAACGTATTCCGTGTTCAGTATTACGGTAAATCCACTGTTTCCGGGATTCAGATACGTTCCCATATCTTCAGACCTCCTTTCCCAAAGACACGGAGACGGTTCTTTTGTCCTGTCCCTGTCTTGTTATTCTTTATCCTTAAAATAGTCAGACTTATCCATACGGTCCCGGATCCTTTTTTAAAAGATCCGGCACCGCTCTTTATCTTTAGCTGGTCGCATGTCTCACCTGCCGCGGGTTCCCCGACGAGCAGGGGTCTTGAACATGCTCATTTTCCGTCTGCGGATCAGTTGCCTGCCGCCCGGCGGAAGGGAAGACTGGGAGATGGTCCGATAGTACTTACTGAGGACAATAGAACCCTCCTCCTGTCTTTTCGCACAATAATACATAGTATATTTTACTCATAATACGGGAAAAATCAAGATTTGATGTAGATTTATGTAAACTTGGGTCTCCCTCGGGGCCTCTTCCCTCAGTTTGATGTGGGATCCGCGTTTCCGCTAAGCATCTCTACGGCCATGGAGATATTCCGTTTTTCTCCCAGGAAGTCCATTTCCATTATGGCGTAGCGCTTTGACGGGTTGATCTTTTTTACTTCGGCTTCCCTGCCCTTTAAGGGGCCTGAACGGAATTCCACGTGGCTTCCTTCCTTTATGTAGGTGGACTTGCCCACTATCCCTCCTGTCCCAAGGAGGCCTTTAAGCCTTTCCATGTCGCTTTCGGACACCGGGATTATGGGATATTCTTCAATGCCTGTTTCTTTTTCCCCTGTCCTGTTCTTCCCCACCATGTGGTAGGAGGTCTCGATCCTTAAGGTTCTGAGGATCCGGCTGAAGGCTGTGATATCCCTGCTTTCTATAAACACATAGTTGTAAAACAGCGGCACCTCTTTTTCCGTCCAGTTCTTTCTGCCGTTTTCGTCCTTTTGATGCCACATCCTGACGACTTTTGGGACATATATGCGTTCCACCGCTTCCGGATATTCCCTCTTGACCGTTGAGGTCAGCACCTCCGCGAGATGCTCCTCTTTATTATGCTCGGTATAGAGGACATAGGTTCTTATGGGCTCTTCCATCTTTAATCCCAGTCGTAGTCGAAGCGCTCGATATCTTCCTCAACGAGCTCCGTTCCTATCTGTACTTCGATTATATGAAGGTCTCCCCCCACCGCTTTTATGCCGTGCTTTTCTCCGGCTTTGATCATCACTGCGTCCCCGATACGAACCTTTCTTTCCTTGTCATCTATGACGAGAAGGCCTGTTCCTTCGGTAAATGTCCATATCTCTGTCCGCTTGAAGTGCCTCTGGTAGGATATGTGCTGCCCTTCGGTTATTACCAGTTCTTTTACCAGGCTGTTCTGCTCGTCCTCGTGGAGCTTGTATTCCAGCACCCGGTACTCGCCCCAGGGCCGTCTTTCGTACATGGGCCGCCGGTCGATTATATAGTCCTTTAAGTAGCTGCTCTGATGCTTGTCCGACACCAATATGCCGTCCGGAGTGGCCGCCACTATTGCGTCCTTCACTCCCAATACCACCATGGGGATCTCCAGCTCGTTCACCACGTGGGTGTTCTCGCTCTTGTCCGCTACCGCGTTGCCGCTTACAGGCTCTTCCATGGCTTCCGTAAGGGTGTTCCAGGTTCCCAGGTCCTTCCAGGAGCCTGCAAACCGGATCACATTGATGCTCTTTTCCTTTTCCACCACTGCGTAGTCGAAGCTGATCTTCGGCAGCTTGTCGTAGGAGGGGAAGAGTGCTGAATATTCAGATGTTCCAAGTAATTCCCTGCTCTTTTCCAGTATATACGATAGCTTGAACGCGAATACCCCGCCGTTCCACAGGGCTCCGTTCTTTATCAGTTCCTTTGCCGTTTCCTCGTCAGGCTTTTCCTTAAAGGAGCTTACCGGGCTTAAGTGGTCTCCCTTCTCCGGTATGATGTACCCATACTTTTCACTGGGATATGTGGGTTCTATCCCCATAAGGGTGATGTTGGCGCTGCCTTTTTCCGCTTCGGTGCTCATCTCCTGCAGTGTCCTGAAATAGTCCTCTTCCACGTAAGGGTCCACCGGGCAGATAACCACGCTCTCTTCTTCCTTTACCCCCTCTTTGTCATGGAGGTACGCGGCTGCCAGGGCTATTGCCGGAAAGGTGTCTCTCCTGCAGGGTTCCACAGAGATCCCCACTTCTTCTCCCAACTGGGTCCTGATCTGGGGGATCTGGGAGGTTGAGGTGGCTATGGTCACCTTGCTCCCCGGGGATGTGCTGAGGATCAGCCTGTACATCCTCTGAGCCATGGACTCCTTTGCGTCCTGCCCGGGTACCGTGAATATCTTCAGGAACTGCTTGCTTCTTACATCATTTGACAAGGGCCACAGACGCTTTCCGCTGCCGCCTGATAATAGTATTACGTTCAAGTCTTTTCTCCTTTATTCTTCCGGCTAATGGTTATACAGCAGGAACTTGATATTGGTTACCACATATCTTTTTAACAGCCGCTTCGGATCCTGGAACAGCCGGTAGAGCCATTCCATGCCGATCTTCTGTATCCAGAAGGGGGCTCTCTTCGTTGTTCCCCCATGGAAGTCAAAACCGGCTCCAACCCCCAGCATCAACGCGTTTATCCTGCCTGCGTGCTCTGCCATCCATTTTTCCTGCTTCGGTGCTCCAAGCCCCACCCACAGTATATCGGCACCGGATTCGTTTATCCTCTTTACCGTCTCCTCGTCCTCTTTAAGTGTCAGCTCCCTGAAGGGGGGCGATTCAAAGCCTCTCAGATCTATCCCCGGGTAGTTCTTCCTGAGATTCTCCTCCAATGCTTTTTCCGTCTCCTCAGTGGATCCGTAGAAGTACATGGAGAGCTTCCCGTCCATTGCGGCCCGGAAGGTCTTTCCCATAAAGTCCGGCCCCGCTACCCGGCAGGCTTCCTTATAGCCTTTTTTCTTCTGCGCCTTTACTATGGGCATGCCGTCCGGCATCACAAAGGCTGCCCGGTTCTGTATCTCCCGGTATTCCACATCTTCATGAGCCATGACCGTGGTATGCACGTTTCCGAAGCAGATATACTGTCCTTTGAGGCGCTTTACATTTTCTTTTATGTAGGATACCGCTTCCGTAAGGCTGGTTACGGTGAAATCCACTCCCAGCACGCTGCAGCGGTCTTTTAACTCCGAGTACCTTAAGACCGGCACTCCCCTCATGTACCTTATCACATCTGATGATGCGTTTACCCCGTCCATATTCAGCACGGTTCTCCGGGGCTTTCCTGTCCTGTCCGTGAATTCCTTTATTATCCGCAGTTCCTCTTTATCCGGCTCTCCCCGGGTGAGGACCAGGACCTCGTCAAAGTCTTTGCTTCCGGCTTTTGTGGGGCTGAGGCTGCTGAGGGTCCGGACTGCCGCAGCTTCAGTAGCTTCAGCGGCTTCCGCGGCTTCAGTGCGCTTTAATCCGCTGAGGGTCTGGACTTCCGTGATGGTGTCTCCGGGGGACAGGAGCTGTTCCCCTATGCTCTTTTCCCTTTCCGGGTCATCTCCGTCTGTCAGTAACAGGTATTTCTTCGGCCTGTATTCCGCCTTTGCCCTGTTGCTTAAGTATTTCCCGTAGATAAAGCGCACCGCCGTATCTATCACGGTGCCGAATACAAAGAACATGATGACCACTGCCCTTGATGCCCAATATCCCACCCGGATCAGATACAGGAAGCAGATCAGGCATATCAGCATCATCAGCTGGTTCTTTATCACGTTAACTGTCTTGTCAAAGGGATCCTGGTCGATAAGGGGCTTATTTCCCGAATCCGTCAGGAAAAACACCGCCACGTATATTATCAGGACAAGAGCGAATATCAGAAAATACAGGCCGTCGTAGGATCCTGCGATGGCCACCAGCCCCGGCGCCTTATGAAACCTGACATATATAGCCAGTAGCAGCGCCAAAGCCACTGATATCAGGTCCAGCGGCAGCAATAGCCTTTGAAGTTTGTCCTCGTCACTTTTTTGCATTTGGATTGATTATACTATAATCCGCATGGATAGTAAAGAAAACAAGCCATTAGGACGGGTTGACAGAAAACAAGCAATTGGGACGGGTTAGTGATCCATCGGAGAGCATAGATCGCCCCACAAGAGATTCACATAAAAGACCCCCGGCTTTCACCGGGGGTCCGAATAAAGCAATGATCAAATTACTTCATCTTGTTTGTGGTAATCTTGTTGCAGGAAAGACCTTCCAGACCTGTCCAGATATCTGCGCTGCTTACTGTAAGATAACCATTCTTAACATCACCTACAAGCTTGAACTCATAAGTATCCTTGTAAGAATCCTTGCCGTTCTTCTGTTTAGCCTTGATAGCCTTCTTGCCATACTTGAAGCTGAGCTTGTAACCGCCGGACTTGCCGCTTGCCTTAAGCTTGTCAACATCCTTAACTGTATCATTTGTCAGTCTGAAAGGATAAATGATAACGCCGAGTGCAGCCTTGCCATTCTTCTTGTCAACCTTTGTAGCCTTCTTGAACGCCTTGGTCAGATCCTTATCCTTCTTGGTCTGTCCCTTTTCTGTTACAGCGGTGATCTGGAGACCTGCGTTTGAAACTGTAGGGAATGCACCATTCTTACTGTCGTTTGACTTGAACTGTA
>JAFVEU010000046.1 GCA_017475845.1 Lachnospiraceae bacterium
TATAGATGTGGAGATATCCACCAATGATTTTGACCTTCTGAACGAGGATGAGGCAAACGGGAAAAGCCGTAAGGCAGCGAAACACAGAGAGGAGCCGGAGAAGTAAGATGCAGTACTGTCCGAAATGCAGGGTAAAAATACACGGTATGAAAACAGCCTGTCCTCTCTGTCAGAAAAAGCTGGAGTTAAAGGAACCGGATCAGGGCAGCTTTCCCGTGTTTCCCGAAAGAAAAATATCCAGCGTGACCGTTATGAAGATCCTGACCTTTATCCTGGCGGCCTTCTGGATCCTGACCTGGATGCTGGAGTTCATGATACCGGGGTCCTCTCCGGTGATCAGGATATGCCAGATATCCGCGTTCTTTATCTGGCTTGATATCTTTGTGATCAATTATTATAAATACAATATCCTAAAGACCATAACCCTGGAAGCCTACGTTGTGATCGTTACGGTGCTGATCACGGATATCCTTACAGGCTGGCACAGGTGGTCCATAACCTGGGTGGTGCCGAGCATGCTCTTTGCACTTATGATAGCAACCCTTATCGTGTCAAAGGCAGCGGGACTTCATGCCGATGAATTCATAGCATATCTTATCCTGAATTCCGCTGCGGCACTTTTACAGCTTATATTTATAAAGCTTTCCATGAACTGGTTTCCCTATCCGGCAGTGATCACCGTGACCCTGTATCTGCTTCTGGATGCGGGAGTAGTCATTTTCGGCTTCGGGGATCTGATGACAGCCGTGGCCAGAAGGCTGAATCTTTGATGTCCGGCCGGTCTGACAGGGGATCATGGAATAATGGGTGCATTTTTGCTTGCAATAGGAGCAGTAGATTGCTATAATCTACAAAACTAATCAGCATCGTTCCGGATCATTCGGGTCCCGGAAGCAGATGCAGGCAATGAAGGGAGGAGTAGTTATGAAAAAAGTATGTAGTATGTTACTTGTAGTCGCATTGGTTTCTTCAATGCTTATCGGCTGCGGCGGAGCATCAGGCGCGAAGGGCGGCGGATCCGACACCTTTAAGATCGGTGTTATAGGACCTCTTACCGGCGGAGCTGCTGCTTACGGTACGGCTGTTCAGTACGCAGCACAGATCGCCGTTGACGAGATCAACGCAGCAGGCGGCATCAACGGAAAGCAGGTGGAGCTCAAGGCCGAAGACGACGAGCTGGATGCCCAGAAGTCCGTTAATGCTTATAATTCCCTCAAGGACTGGGGAATGGACATGCTGGTAGGAAGCGTTACCTCCGCCTGCTCCATAGCAGTTTCCGAGGAGTCAAAGAATGACAATATGTTCCAGCTTACACCTTCAGGTTCCGCTGCTGACTGTGTTAAGTATGACAACGTATTCCGTGTATGTTTCTCCGATCCCGCACAGGGAACGGCTTCTGCCCAGTATATAGGTGAGCACGGCATTGCATCAAAGGTCGGTGTCATCTATGACAGCTCCGATGTATATTCTTCAGGTATCTATCAGAACTTTGCCGATGAAGCTGCAAACCAGAGCTTTGAGATAGTTTCTGCCGAAGCCTTCACCGCAGACAGCAAGACCGATTTCTCTGTTCAGATCCAGAAGGCAAAGGATGCGGGCGCAGAGCTTGTTTTCCTTCCCATCTACTACACAGAGGCTTCACTTATCCTTCAGCAGGCCAATACCATGGGTTATAAGCCCATATTCTTCGGCTGTGACGGACTTGACGGTATCCTTGGAGTTGAGAACTTCGATACCTCTCTCGCAGAGGGCGCGATGCTCCTTACACCTTTCGCAGCTGATGCGGATGATGAGCTTACAAAGAAATTCGTAAAGACCTTTGAAGAGAAATATGATGTAACACCCAACCAGTTCGGAGCAGATGCCTATGATGCCGTCTATGCCATCAAGGCAGCAGCCGAAAAGGAAAATGTTACCCCCGATATGAGCCTCTCCGATATGTGTGAGGCCATGAAGAAGGGTATCACGGAGATAAGCCTCGACGGTCTTACCGGCAGCGGCATGACCTGGGACAAGAGCGGTGAGCCCACAAAGGGCCCCAAGGCCGTAGTTATCCAGAACGGAGCTTACGTTTCCGCACAGTAAGATAAAATTTCAGGATCTTTACCGGTACCGGCAGGAAAAACCTGCCGGTGCCTTTTAGAGAGAGAGTATTAGGGTTATGATGAGTTTTTTTACTTCACTGGTAAACGGTTTAAGCCTGGGAAGCATTTACGCCATAATAGCGCTGGGCTATACCATGGTTTACGGTATCGCCAAGATGCTGAACTTCGCTCACGGTGATTTCATCATGGTGGGCTGTTATATCATCTTTGTCTTTTCTTCAGGTCTGGGACTGCCGCCTGTTCTGGCAATACTTCTGGCAGTGGTTCTGTGTACGGTTCTGGGTGTGACCACCGAAAGGATCGCCTACAGACCCTTAAGGAATGCGGCTTCCCCTCTGGCAGTGCTGATAACGGCCATAGGCGTCAGCTATTTCCTTGAGAATATGGCTCTCCTGATCTTCGGGGCAGATACCAAATCCTTTACTTCAGTGGTTCCCTGGAGCGGTCTTTCCCTGTTTAACGGGGAGCTTATGATACAGGGCATCACCATAATCACCATAGGCATAAGCCTCCTTATCCTTGCAGTTCTCCAGCTTTTTGTACATAAGACGAAGGAGGGACAGGCAATGCTCGCAGTCTCCCAGGACAGGGGAGCTGCCATGCTGATGGGTATCGACGTGAATAAGACCATTACCCTGACCTTTGCCATAGGTTCAGCCCTTGCGGCTGTTGCAGGAGCTCTTCTCGCTTCCGCTTATCCTTCCCTTACGCCCTATACAGGAGCAATGCCGGGTATAAAGGCCTTCGTGGCAGCGGTGCTTGGCGGGATAGGTTCCATACCCGGTGCGATGATAGGAGGTCTTGTTCTGGGAATCATAGAGATACTGAGCCGTACCTATATCTCATCGCAGCTTGCGGATGCCATTGTTTTCGGCATCCTTGTAGTTGTACTCATTGTAAGGCCTGCCGGGATACTGGGAAAGAACATCCAGGAGAAGGTCTGAAAGGGTACTGTAGAGGTAAAGATGATGAAGAATAGATTCAATATTTCCAAAAACTCCGCCGGGAGAATGACCACATACATCATTGTGATCGCTGCCTGGGCCATATTGGAGATAATGCTTCATACAGGCCTCATGTCCAGTCACATGGAGGGGCTGCTGGTTCCCATGACCTATTATGCCATTGTAGCCGTGGGCCTGAATCTCTGCGTGGGTATCCTGGGTGAGCTGTCACTCGGACATGCGGGGTTTATGTGCGTAGGGGCTTTTTCGGGGGCCATCTTTTCAATGCTTACAGTGGGAAAGATGCCTGACGGGCTGAGATATGTGCTGGCACTTGTCATAGGAGTCCTTATCTCCGCCATAGCGGGATTTCTTATAGGAATACCGGTGCTGAGGCTCAACGGGGACTATCTGGCGATAGTTACCCTGGCTTTCGGTGAGATCATAAAGAATATAATCAATGCATTATATCTCGGGGTGGATTCAAAGGGGCTGCATCTGTCGTTTGAAAGCCTTACAGCCCTTAACCTGGAGCCTGACGGCCAGATCCTCATAAACGGGGCCATGGGCGTCACGGGAACTCCCCATGATTCCAACTTCACCATAGCGGTCATACTGCTGTTATTGTCGTTGGTGATAGTGCAGAATTTCATTGATTCCATGGACGGAAGGGCTGTCATGTCCATAAGGGACAACAGGATAGCGGCTGAATCCATAGGTATCCCGGTCACGAAGTATAAGATGCTTGCTTTCACCATTTCCGCGGCCATAGCGGGTATGGCGGGAGTCATCTTCTCTCATAATATCGCAACCCTCCAGTCCACCAGCCAGTATTTCGGCTATAACGTATCCATCATGATACTGGTATATGTTGTGCTGGGAGGTATAGGAAGTATAAGAGGTTCGGTCATTGCCGCCGCCATTCTCTATCTTCTTCCCGAGCTTCTAAGGGGACTGAATAAGTACAGGATGCTCATCTATTCCATAGTCCTTATCGCAGTCATGATCATCAACTGGGCTCCGGGAGCCATTGAGAAGAGAACGGTATTCTTTGACCGCATCAGAAAGGGGATAAAAAATGGCGCTGCTTGATGTAAAAAACTTAAGCATCACCTTCGGCGGCCTCCATGCAGTGGATGATTTTAATCTGTCGGTGGAAAAGGGCCAGCTCTACGGGCTCATAGGCCCCAACGGGGCGGGAAAGACCACCGTGTTCAATCTCCTTACGGGTGTTTACAAGCCTACCTCGGGAAAGATACTGCTGGACGGAAATGATATCACCGGCCATAAAAGCGCTGAGATAAACCGGGACGGCATAGCCAGGACCTTCCAGAATATAAGGCTTTTTCACCAGCTTTCCGTTGTTGATAACGTTAAAGCCGCTCTTCACGGAAGCTTCGGCTATTCCACCTTTGAGGCCATGTTCCATGTGGGAAGATATGCGTCCACGGAAAAGGAATTAAGGGAAAAAGCGCTGAGTATACTGAGGGTTTTCGGGCTGGATACGGTGTCCGAGATCCTTTCTTCCAATCTTCCTTACGGACAGCAGAGGAAGCTTGAGATCGCAAGAGCCATGGCTACCGGCCCCAAGCTCCTGCTTCTGGATGAGCCTGCGGCCGGCATGAACCCGAATGAGACTGCAGAACTGATGGAGACCATAAGCCTTATCCGCGACAGGTTTGACATGACCATTCTTCTCATCGAGCATGATATGAAGCTGGTTTCGGGTATATGCGAAGCTGTTACGGTGCTGAACTTCGGAAAGGTGCTTTCTGAGGGGAATACAAAGGAAGTACTGTCCGATCCTGAGGTCATCAGGGCATATCTGGGGGATGATGAATAATGCTGCTTGAGATAAAGAACTTAAGTGTATATTACGGAGTCATACAGGCATTAAAGGGAATAAGCTTCTCAGTGGACAGAGGAGAGATCGTGGCCCTTATCGGCGCCAACGGAGCGGGAAAGACCACCACCCTACACACCATTTCCGGTCTTATTGAGCCCAAGGGAGGAGAGATCCTCTTTAACGGAAGCAGTATCACAAAGGTGCCGGGACACAAAAGGGTAGGTATGGGTATTGCCCAGGTGCCTGAAGGAAGACGGGTGTTCAGGGATATGACGGTGGAGGAGAACCTTAAGATGGGTGCTTACTCCAGAACCGATAAGGATCATTCCGATACCATGTTCAGGATCTTTGAGCGGTTCCCGAGGCTCAAGGAGAGAAGGACGCAGGTGGCGGGAACTCTTTCCGGTGGAGAGCAGCAGATGCTGGCAATGGGCAGGGCTCTTATGTCAAAGCCCGATATCCTTCTTCTGGATGAGCCTTCCATGGGGCTTTCTCCCATCCTTGTCAACGAGGTCTTTGATATAATCCGTTCCGTACATGAAGACGGGACCACAGTGCTCCTTGTTGAGCAGAATGCGAAAAAGGCCCTGAACATAGCAGACAGAGCATATGTTCTGGAAACAGGCTCCATAACCACCTCCGGTGACGCAGAGGAGCTGCTCAATGATGATGCCATAAGAAAGGCATATTTGGGAGAATGATATGAATTATGTGATTACCATTGCAAGGCAGTTCGGAGCGGCAGGACTTCCCGTGGCGGAGAAGCTTGCGGAAAAGCTGGGAATAGAGTATTTTAACCGTGACCTTGTGGACAGGGCTGCGGAGGAGCTTGATATCCCCGCCTCAGAGATACTGGAGGAAGAGGAATTAAAGGACGGCAGCAGGGATTCCGTCTTTGAGAAGCTCTTTCCCCTGGGGAACGGACCGAGGGACAGGCAGGATAAGATATTTGCGGCCCAGTCCCATGTGATCCAGAGGCTTGCTGAAAGGGGATCCTGTATAATGGTTGGACGCTGCGCAGATTATGTGCTGAACAGCCATGAGAATGCCCTGCATGTTTATCTTCACGCTTCCCTTGAAGAGAGGGTGAAGAACTGTGTGAGATACCTGAACATGACCGAAGGGGAAGCGGAAAAGGTCATTCCCAGAGCGGAAAAGGCAAGGAACAGCTATTACCTTCATTATGCCGGATATATGCAGGACGATCCCGCACATAAGGACATCATCATTGATTCCGGAAGGTTCGGGGTAGAAGGTACGGCCGAGATACTGGAACATGCAGTAAGGAGATTTCTCTGTTAGGAATCCTGATCAAGGAGTTTTATTGAAATGATCCTGCCGGGTGAAAAAAAGAAGCTCCGTATAGTGCGCATCCTTTCCCAGGGGGCATATCTGGCTGAAGAGAACGGAGGCACCGGGGGTGATGAGGTGCTGCTGCCGCGAAAACAGGTGCCTGAGGGCGCTGCGCCGGGAGATGAAGTGGAAGTGTTTATTTACCGGGATTCCGGTGACAGGCTCATCTCCACAACTGCAGAGCCCCTGATACGGCTTCATGAGGTTGCCAGGCTGCAGGTCAGGGAAGTGACAAAGATAGGCGCTTTTCTGGATATGGGACTGGAGAGGGATCTGCTCCTCCCCTTTGCCGAACAGACCTATGAAGTCAAAGAAGGCAGCTATGTGCTGGCGGCCATGTACAGGGATAAGAGCAACCGCCTTGCAGCCACCATGAAGATATATGAATATCTGTCCACCGCTTCGCCCTACAGAGCCGGAGATGAGGTCGAAGGGCTGGTATATGAGGTAAGCCGGAACTTCGGAGCTTTTGTGGCCGTAGATGATAAATATTCCGGGCTTATCCCCGCCAGGGAATATGAAGGAGAGGTTAAGGCCGGAGAGTTTATAAGGGCAAGGGTCAGCGCGGTCAAGGAAGACGGAAAGCTGGATATCTCCGTAAGGAAGAAGGCCTATCTCCAGCTCGAGGACGATGGAAAGACTGTCCTTTTGTATCTAAATGATAACGGAGGCAGGATACCCTTCAACGACAAAGCGGATCCGGAGCTTATAAGGGAGACCTTCCATATGAGCAAGGCGGCATTTAAGAGGGCCGTGGGGCATCTTCTTAAAGCCGGAAGGATAAAGATAACAGAGGATTCGATCCTGCTGCTGTGATGCCGGGATCAGGATCCGTAAAAAGATGAAAGGAGACAACATGAAGGTCATACATACCGATAAGGCACCTGCAGCCATTGGACCTTATTCTCAGGCAATAGAAGCAGGAGATTTTATTTTTACATCAGGGATGATCCCCGTGATACCCGAAACAGGCGCTATTGCAGGGGATACAGTGGAGGAACAGGCAGCTCAGGCCTTTACGAATCTTAAGAACCTGATCGAAGCATCCGGCAGCTCCCTTGACAAAGTGGTGAAGACCACGGTATTTATCAAGGATATGAATGATTTTTCAAAGATAAACGAGGTTTATGCATCATTTTTCACCGGAAATCTCCCTGCAAGGAGCTGTGTTGAGGTTGCAAGACTTCCAAAAGATGTTAAACTTGAAGTTGAGGCTGTCGCCATCAAGTGACAGTCCGAGGATCTTACATCGATGCCGCTGCAGGCACGTCATCGATGAGTGCACATGCCTGCGGCAAGGTATAAAAAATGAAAGTTCAGAACATTACAGACATTGACAAGTTTTTCAAGGTAGTTGATGAATGCAGGGGAAAGGTTGAGCTGGTTACGGGAGAAGGCGACCGTCTTAATTTAAAGAGCAAGCTTTCACAGTACGTTTCCATGGCAAACATTTTTTCTGACGGCACCATCTCTGAGCTGGAGATAGTAGCTTATGAACCTGAGGATATCGATAAGCTTGTAAGCTTTATGATGAACCAGTGAAAACCAGAGGAATGACGCCGTTCAGATCCGGCATCACATTTGCTTTGATCATAGTGCTGTATATGGGAGCCTCTCTCCTCGTGTCTTTGGCGGCACGGAGGGGAGGCTCTTTATCGCTGCCCATTTTGCAGAACATCCTGTTCAGTGAGAGTATAATCCTGATCCCCGGGCTTATCATCGCGGTTCTTTCCGGAGCGGAGGTGGAGGAGATCTTCCGTTTCAAGAAGATCAGATTAAAGACCGGCGTACTGGTGGTGCTCTTCATGTTCTGTATCGAACCCCTTACGTCTCTGGTGAACGGTATTTCCCTGCTGTTTTCCGATAATATTGCCATGGATATGGCGGAGCAGTACCTGAATGATGACAGCAGCTTTATCTATGTGGCGCTGGTGATCTCTGTCATAGGACCTCTTGTGGAGGAGCTGGCTTTCAGGGGCATTATCTATGCAGGCTTAAGAAAATCGGGACGTTTTTTTGCGGCGATCCTTATACAGGCCTTTCTCTTCGGCCTCATGCACTTAAATCTCAATCAGATGAGCTACTGTATCCTCCTGGGGATAGCCTTCGGGATCCTGGACGAGGTGACGGGAAGCCTGTGGCCCGGGATCATCGGGCATTTCACGGTAAATTTCGGCACGGTGATAAACACCTATGTCATTATGAAATACATGCCGGAGGCCTTTTCACAGGAGTATTCAAAGGTGGATATACTGTATACCCTGACGTTCTTTGCCTTCCTGTCCCTTATATTTACAGGGGTGGCAGTGCTGTTACTATTCTCCATAGCAAAGAGCGAGCCGGGAGGCAGGTTCAGGCTGCACAGAATCTTCCATACTACGGAGCTTAAGGCGGTGAATACCGCAGGAGAAACGGTGATCGTAAAGAGACCGGGGGTCATAACCATTCCGCTGGTGATAGGCGTTATCATCGCCATCGCGGAGATTACGGCAAGCATAGTACTGCATATACAATAAGGAACGGAGCCGCGGGAATGCAGCTCCGTTTTCCTTAGCCTTCTATACCCTCATATCAATATTAGCGCCGAGCTCGGGGTGTACGGACTGTTCCATCATGCTGACCGTCGCAGCACCTACGCTTTCCTGCATATCGATAGCATTGGAAAGCAGAGCGGTCCCCACATCCTGAAGGGTCTCATTTCTGGCCATGTACATTGATAAGGTGGCAATATCGGGCATGGCTGCTGATGATACATCCATCAACGGTGACACATCCATATGTCTGCCTCCTTCCTTGCGGGCACGCTTTGACGCGCCGGGCGCTGCAGTGCCCCGTATCAGCTCCCTTCCTTCTCAAGCCTGTAGAGCGAAAAGGAATAACGGTCGAAGCTGAAATCACTTATATACTCCGCATTATAGCCGTGTTTTCCGGCTTTTTCAAGCTTAGGCTTACTGTTTCCGTTCAGGAAGAGCCACAGGGTGCCGGTGACTTCTTCCGCATCCTTCCAGCGCTTTATCTGAAGGTCGGGACAGTAGTATTTAAGGCAGATCTCTATCTCGGGGTAATCTTCAAGAACGATGCATCCGTCGCCTTTTTTGAAGTTTTCGCCGAAGTATGCTTTCATGGCGCCGGCTCCCTCTTTGTATTCTTCCCGGAAAGCCTGTCTGTAACACACAGCTCCGGTGAAAACAATGATGAGTGCGGCAAAGAGCAGGAGAAAACGGTTGTCATGAGTAATCGATATAAGCCTGTCCCAGCATAACGCTATTCCCATCCATAGGATTGAAAGGGCGGGCACCAGGTATCTGGCGGTAAAAAAGCTGCGCCCCGATATAAGGGATACCCCGTAACCGAAGAGCAGGGTCAGGTAAAAGGCAGAGATCAGGAAAAACCCGGTAAAGCGGTCTTCCGTTTCCGCGGAAAACCGGAAGGAGGCAGGTACTGCGGCAGCTGCTGAAAGAAATAACAGGACCGAAAGGGGAGTGATGTTCGTTACATAAGGAAAACGGATATCACTTAAGAAAGAGCCGAAGGTCAGTGGAGCCATGGCAAAATACGAGCTCGCAGCCTTCAGCTGGAATACGGTAAGGATCATGCAGGGGAGATAGAGTATGAAAAAGATAAGGAGATTCAGGACATATTTTTTAAGAGTCTGAAGATCCTTTTTCTTAAGCAGGATGATAAGGAGAATGAACCAGAGCATCCCGCAGGAAACCAGGGCAAAATGATGGATATAGCCTGAAAATACGGTAAACAGCATGAAGGCGGTCCATCCCTTTTTCTCCTTCAGTATACCGGAGAAGAACAGAGCAGCCATCCCGCAGGCAAAGACTCCCCAGCTGTACATCCGGATCTCCACACCGTAGTGGAGAAAATGGGGCATGGAAAAGAGGAACAGCTCGTAGATAAAGGCTGTCCTGAAGCCGTAAAGCGTTAACAGCTTCCTTCCTCCGAAAAAGATGAGGAGTATCATGGGGAAGCAGGAAAAGAGCTTCAGTACCGGGGCTGAAAAGCCGGAGACCAGGGTCAGGAGCTTTCCCGCAACATTATAAAAAGGGGGAAGGGTGTCCGCCGCGGTGTTTTTAAGGACCTCCGGTATGCTGCCCCTTATGAGGGAAGCGGTGAAGGCTTCATCCACCCACAGATTGTCGTTAAAGATAAGGGAAATATACAGAATGCTCCCGAAAACAGCGGTGATAAAGAGTATCAGCTCTCCGGGGAAATTGTTTTTGGCGGTCTCCTTGAACTTCAGCATAAGCTGATTATACATCATAAGGGGTTTTTTTGGTAATTTTTCCGTGTATATGTTATACTACTACCCGTTATGAAAAAACTCACTGTGCTGGGAATCGAATTCAAGGATTATACCGTCAGGGAATCCATGCGAAGGGTGACCATGTATCTGAACAACGGGGTCTGCAACACCGTGGATTTTATAACCCATGACGTGCTGCTTAAGGCCTCTCAGGATGAGGATATGAGGGAAAGTCTTGAGATGATGGATCTCCTGATTCCCACGAGCAACGACATACTCCAGGCCGGCAATGTGTCAAGCAGATCCAGGGGAAAGGAGATAGAGAGCAATCTTTTCCTGAAGGGATTGCTGAGAAAGATATCCAAGGAAGGACGCAGTGTTTTTCTTCTTGCGCCCTCTGAGGCCAGGCTGGACAGCCTTAAGGAATCCCTCTTAAACTTTTACGGACCCTTAAATATAGTCGCTTCCGCTTCGGGAGACGGAACGGCGGGTGAGGATGACTTTATAGTGAATGAGGTCAACAGCTGTCTGCCGGATATCATAATCATGAATCTGGAGTCTCCCTATGCGGAGCGTTTCATAAAGGAAAACCGGATGAAGCTGAATACCCAGCTTATCGTGATACTGCGGGATGTTTCCTTCAGGGTCAACAGCAGGGGAGAGGTAAAAAGAGGCGGTCTCGGTGAGTTCCTCATGAGAAGGGTCTTCAGGAACGCTGCAGATAATTACGTAAAGGAAGATAAAGCCGAAGAAGGGGCGGAAAACCCCGAAGTAGAAGCACTTATACAGAGCGGAAAGATAGTGGAACTGGGAAAGGTGAGCGCCGAGGAAAACAGGGAAACAAAAGATTTGTAAAAAGTATACAAAAATTTCAGGAAAAGTATTCCATTTTTAGTATTAAAGTATTAAAATAGTGGGGTCATAGTAACTATTCTGTATAAGGAGAAGCCATATGATTTCTAACCAGATACTTCAGAATACCATTGATGGATTAAAGGATATCACCAGGATCGATATGTGTGTTTTCGATACCGAGGGCAAGTGCCTGGCTGATACATTCAAGATGACGGATGCGGGGGAACAGGATATCAGAGCCTTTGCGTCATCTCCTGCGGACAGCCAGGAGATACACGGATATCAGTTCTTTAAGATTCATGATGATGATTCCCAGCTGGAGTATGTTCTGGTGACCAACGGGAGCAGCGAAGATGCCTATATGGCGGGAAAGATCGCGGCTTTCCAGATACAGGGACTGCTGGTTGCATATAAGGAGCGCTTCGACAAGGATAACTTTATTAAGAATCTTATCCTTGACAATCTCCTTTTAGTTGATATATTTAACAGGGCTAAAAAACTTCATATTGCGACGGATGTGAAGAGGACGGTGTTCCTTGTGGAATCGGAGGGTGAGAATAATACCACGGTCCTTGAGAAGGTAAGAGAATTCTTTATTTCCGTTACACCGGATTTTGTTACCGCAGTGGATGAAAAGAACGTGGTCGTAGTGCACGAGCTGAACGGTGATGATATTTCCGAGGAGAATAAGGGGATAGCGGATAAGGTTTTGGATTATCTCCGCAAAGAGGGAGAGACCAGGATAAGGATCTCCTACGGCACCCCTGTGGATGATATCAAGGATGTGAGCCGCTCCTACAAAGAGGCCAAGATGGCGCTGGATGTGGGCAAGATCTTCTTTGAGGAGAGAAATGTGGTGGCGTACAGCTCCCTGGGCATAGGCAGGATCATATACCAGCTTCCCATTCCCCTCTGCCGCATGTTCATCCAGGAGATCTTCGAGGGTAAGTCACCCGAGGAGTTTGACAATGAAACCCTGGCGACCATTAATAAGTTCTTTGAGAACTCCTTAAATGTGTCGGAAACCAGCCGTCAGCTGTATATCCACAGGAATACGCTGGTTTACAGGCTTGATAAACTGCAGAAGACCACGGGACTGGATCTTCGGATCTTCGAAGATGCCATTACCTTCAAGATAGCCCTTATGGTGGCAAAATACATGAAGTACATGGAGGAAACCAATTATTGACATATCTTTTCGGAGCTGTCCGGGTTCGGAAGGGATATGACGGGTAATGATATGATAATTCTGGAAGATGTAAATAAATCATATTCCGGTGCCGGAGCCCCGGCGCTGAACAATATCAGTCTCCATATCGAAAAAGGAGAATTCGTTTTTATCGTAGGAGACTCCGGATCCGGAAAGTCTACGCTCATTAAGCTTCTTTTGAGGGAACTTACTCCCACCAGCGGAAGGATAATAGTTAACCACACGGATGTGGTGAAATTAAAGCACCGCAAGATCCCCAAATACAGAAGGGGCATCGGTGTTGTTTTCCAGGACTTCAGGCTTCTGAAGGACAGGAATGTATATGAGAATGTGGCCTTTGCCCAGAGGGTCATCTCCGTTCCCGCCAGGGAGATAAGGCGGAATGTGCCCGGGGTCCTTTCTCTTGTGGGCCTTGCCGAGAAGTATAAGAGCAGGCCGAAGCAGCTTTCCGGCGGAGAGCAGCAGAGAGTGGCTCTGGCCAGGGCCATCATCAACGATCCTCCCATCCTTCTTGCGGACGAGCCCACGGGAAATCTGGACCCCAAGAATTCCTGGGAGATAATGAAGCTTCTGGAGCAGATAAATAAGAACGGGACAACGGTCCTGGTGGTTACCCATAACCGTGAGATAGTTAATGAGATGCGTAAAAGGGTCATTACGATGAAGAAAGGCGTCATTGTCAGTGACCAGAAAAAGGGTGGTTATATAGATGAGGCTTAGTGCGATTTTTTACGCTATCGGACAGGGATTTAAGAATATATTCAGGAACAAGATCTTTTCCCTCGCCACCATTGCTACCATAGCTTCCTGTGTATTTCTTTTCGGCATTTTCTATTCCATAGTGCTGAATTTTTCCAATATAGTACGTAAGGCCCAGGCCGGAGTGGCGATAACGGTCTTTTTCGATGAGGGTCTGTCCGACGAGGGCATAAAGGCCATAGGAGATGAGATTAGCAAGAGGGCCGAGGTGTCCAAGCTGGTATATGTATCGGCAGAGGAGGCCTGGGAGTCCTTTAAGGCCGAGAATCTCGGGGATTATGTGGACAGCTTCGGGGATGACAACCCCCTTTCCGAGGATTCCAATTATGAGATATACATGAATGATATCTCAATGCAGGAGAATCTGGTCACCTATATCGAGTCCCTTCCGGGAGTGCGTCAGGTCAGGAAGTCCGCAGTTGTGGCCACCATGCTCACCAGCGTGAATTCCCTTATAAGCTATGTTTCAATGGGCATCATACTGATACTGCTGGCAGTATCCATTTTCCTTATCAGCAATACGGTTGCCATAGGTATCACCGTAAGGCGCGAGGAGATATCCATAATGAAGCTTATCGGCGCCACGGACTTTGTGGTACGGGCCCCCTTTGTTATCGAGGGTCTGATACTGGGACTGGTGGGAGCCGCCATTCCCCTTGCGGCGATCTACTTCATATACAAGAGAGCCATTGAGTATCTGGTTGACAGATTTGCTGTGCTGGATTCCCTTCTCCAGTTTCTGTCCATCGGAGAGATATTTACGACCCTGTTGCCGGCATCCCTTATACTGGGGGCGGGTATCGGATTTTTAGGAAGTTTTGTGACAGCCAGGAAGCATCTGAGGATCTGACTTCCGGCTGCCTTCGGCAGGAAACGATAAATGAAAGAAAAACCCGGTTTCTGGGGAGGGATCGTCTGCGGCCTCCTCATTGCTTTAATCATTCTGGTTGCTGTCTTTTTCGGAGGATCCGTCCATAATATGCTTCTGGGACGGGGGTTCACTCCGGCTGCGGCAGGCGGCATCCTCACTTCTTCCGTAAAGGAAAAGATCTCCCTTTTAAATGATTATATTGATTATTATTATCTGGACTACCGGGATGACGATGATTCCGGTGAAACGGATGAGGACAGAGCCGAAGGCATGTACAGGGGACTGGTGGAGTCTCTTAACGACAAGTATTCCTCTTATTACACCGAAAAGGAGTATTCCAGACTTTCCGAAAGCACGGAGGGCTCTTTCGAGGGTATAGGGGTGACCATAGTCCAGAATGACGAGGGCTATTTCGAGATAGCCGGCTTTGCTTCCGAGGATTCCTCCGCAAAAAAAGCGGGAGTGGAAGTGGGAGATATCTTCTACAAGGTTGAAGATGAATATGTAAGCGGTATGGATATGTCTGATCTGGTGGACCGGGTCAGAGGAAAAAAAGGCACCAGTGTCAGGATAGTGATGCTCCGGGGAGAGAACAGGGAAGAGGTGGAGTTCACCATAGACAGACAGAAGGTGGAAGCCATAACCGTATCCTCCAATATGATAGATAATGAGACCGGATATATAGCGATAGGAGCCTTTGAGGGGATAACCGTCAGTCAGTTTGAAAATGCACTCACCTCACTTAAAAAGCAGGGAATGAAGAGGCTGGTGCTGGATCTCAGAGGCAACGGGGGCGGAATGGTGAATGCTGCCGTAAAGGTGGCGGATGACATCATACCTACCGGAGTCGTGACATATACTCTGGACAGCAGGGGAAACAGAAAGGATTATATGGCGGTCACTCCCGAGGAACTGGGGATGCCCCTTGTGATCCTTGTGGATTCCGCCAGCGCCAGTGCTTCCGAGCTGCTTACGGGAGCCATAAAGGATTACGGAAAGGGTACCGTGGTGGGTACCACCACCTTCGGAAAGGGGATCGTTCAGAATATCTATCCCCTGGCGGACGGCTCCGCGGTGAAGCTTACCAATTCCAGATACTATACTCCCAACGGCCTTAACATCCAGGGCACCGGTATAGAACCCGATGTGGTCATTGAGTTTGACGGTGAAAGCTATGAGAAGGACGGCAGTGACAACCAGCTGGACAAGGCTGTGGAAATTGTTAAAAATAAATAAAATAAATATTATTAAAGTATAAATTATTCGTTAATATGTACATTTATGAGTTCTGTTCCCCTACGGAGTATCGTTATTTCCACTAAAATTCCTTGAAAGTAAGATGGATTTATAGTAAAATCATCTCGTTCACCGGGTTCCGGATAAGCTGTGCCGGAACCGCAGATCAATCAATTTGAGGAGGTAAGAGATGGCAGTTAATCGTTTTGTGCTTAATGGGATTTCGTATCATGGACACGGGGCTATCCAGGAGATACCCGGACTTATCAAGTCCAGAGGGTTCAAGAAGGCTTTTGTGGCTTCGGATCCCGATCTTGTAAAGTTCGGCGTTACAAAGAAGGTAACGGATCTTCTTGAAAAGGAAGGCATAGGATTCGAGCTCTATTCCGATATCAAGCCCAATCCCACCATTGAGAATGTTCAGCACGGTGTTGAGGCATTCAAGAATTCCGGAGCGGACTGCATGATAACCATCGGCGGAGGATCTTCCATGGATACCGGCAAGGGTATCGGTATCATCGTTAATAACCCTGAATTTGCTGATGTTCGTTCACTTGAGGGAGTTGCTCCCACAAAGAAGCGCACGGTATTCACCATTGCCGTTCCCACCACAGGCGGAACAGGCGCCGAATCTACCATAAACTACGTTATTACCGATGTTGAAAAGAAGAGGAAGTTTGTGTGTGTAGACCCTAACGACATCCCCGACATCGCGGTAGTGGATCCCGATATGATGTCCTCCATGCCCAAGGGACTTACAGCTTCAACAGGTATGGATGCGCTGACCCATGCCATCGAAGGCTATACCACAGGAGCAGCCTGGGAGCTGGCAGATGTCCTGAACCTGGAGTCGATACAGCTCATAGCAAAGAATTTAAGGAAAGCTGTTGAGAATGATCCTGACGGACGTGAAGGAATGGCACTTGCCCAGTATGTGACCGCTATGGCTTATTCCAATGTAGGACTTGGTATCGCTCACTCCATGGCACATACCCTGGGGGCAGTTTATGACACACCTCACGGCGTAGCCTGCGCAATGATGCTTCCCATAGTTATGGAATTCAATCAGGAGTACACGGGAACGAAGTTTAAGAATATAGCCGAGGCCTTTGGCGTTGATACCACCGGAATGGACGAGAAGGCATACAGGAAAGCCGCTATCGATGCGGTACGCCAGCTCTCCGTAGATGTAGGTATCCCTACAAAGCTTGAAAAGCTTAAGGAAGAGGATCTGCCTTTCCTTTGCGAGTCAGCCGCAGCCGATGCCTGCGCTCCCGGCAACCCGAGACACGCAGAACTTTCCGACTTCGAAGAGATGTTCAGAAAACTCATGTGAGTGGAGTGATTTTTCTTTCAGAAAAATCACGTAGCGACCTGGCACGTCCCCTCTTTGAGGGGACGTGTTTTGCGAAGCAAAATTGCCCGAAGACCACAAGTCTGAGGGCAACCCCTGTTTTGCGAAGCAAAATTGCCCGAAGACCACAAGTCTGAGGGCAACCCCAATTTTTTTACTTAAACGGCACCGCGTGGAATACCATTATGGATCTTCTCCGGACGGTGACTGTGCCCGGAGTCTCGGTCTTTTCCGCCATAAAGGACTCTTCTTCAAAGGTGTCTATCACCGTATTCCACCTCAGGCCGCTGCTTGTATTAAGCTCCGGAAGGCATATATTAAGGTCTTCCCAGTAGGTATTGAGAGCGATATATAAGATGTCGTCCCCTATGCCTCTGGGATCCCTGCCCGCAAACATGACACCAATATAGTGGGAATCATTTGAATAGTCAGGCTCCCAGGGTCTCACGCCGTGGATGGAGATGGTGGGGAACCTTAAGGAACAGGGCTCGCACTCCTTCCTTATCACGATGTGCTTCTTCCGGAAGGCGATCATTTCCTGCACAAAATCATGGAACTTTCTGTTAAGCTCCAGCTTGGTCCAGTCCAGCCAGGAGATATAGTTATCCTGGCAGTAGGCGTTGTTGTTTCCTCCCTGGGAATTCCCGAATTCATCTCCCATAAAGAACATGGGAGTACCTCTGGAAAGCATGAGGGCTGCCATGGCATTTCTCATCATCCTCCGGCGGAGGGTGCGTACTTCCGTATCCGTGGTCTCACCTTCAACGCCGCAGTTCCAGGAGAGATTGTCATTTGAACCGTCTGTATTCCCCCAGTTATTTTCCTCATTATGCTTCATATTGTAGACATAGAGATCATGAAGGGTAAAGCCGTCGTGGCAGACCAGGAAATTTACCGAAGCATTGTATGTTCTGGTATCCCCGTTGTACAGATCCGGCGAGCCCGTGATACGGTTTGCGGCGGCCTGGGCCTTGCCGCAGTCTCCCTTTAAGAAGGCGCGCATATCGTCCCTGTATCGGCCGTTCCACTCCGCCCAGCGGTTCCAGGAGGGGAAGGAGCCCACCTGATAGAGTCCGCCTGCGTCCCAGGCCTCGGCAATAAGCTTCACCTTTCCAAGGATAGCGTCAAAAGCCAGACTCTGTAAGAGGGGCGGCTCCGACATAGGGGAACCGTCCTCGTTCCGTCCCAGGATGGTGGCAAGATCGAAGCGGAATCCGTCAATCCTGTAGGCGGTGACCCAGTAGCGGAGGCAGTCCCTTATCATCTTCTGCACAATGGGATGATTGCAGTTAAGGGTGTTGCCGCAGCCCGAGAAATTATAATAATAGCCGTCAGGGGTCAGCATATAGTAGATATTGTTGTCAATGCCCTTAAAGCTTATGTAGGGGCCGTTCTCATTCCCTTCCGCGGTATGGTTGAATACCACATCAAGGAATACCTCGATCCCGTTTTCATGGAATTCCCTTATCATGGCCTTAAGCTGGGAGCCTTCTCTGTTATGCTCTCTGGCGGAGGCATAGCTGGTATTGGGAGCGAAGAAGCATACCGTGTTGTAGCCCCAGTAGTCCACCAGCTCCCTGCCGTGGAAATCCCTTCTCCCCAGGATCTCATCGAATTCAAATATGGGCATGAGCTCCACTGCAGTGACCCCCAGCTCCTTAAGGTAGGGGATCTTTTCCTGTACACCGCCGAAGGTGCCGTTCAACCCCTCCTTCACACCGGAAGACTCGTCCTTGGTAAAGCCCCGGACATGCATTTCATAGATTATCAGATCCTCCATGGGAGTTAAGGGCATCTCCGATACGCCCCAGTCAAAGTTATTCTTAACGACTCTGGCGTGATACTCCTTTCTGGAGGATCTGCCCCACTCGTGCTGTCCCGTCACCGCCTTGGCATAGGGATCAAGGAGCACCTTGGTCTTATCGAAGGTAAGCCCCTTTTTCGGATCATTGGGCCCGTCCACACGGTAGGCATATTCAAAATCCTCTATATCCAGATCGAAAACTATCATGGAGTATACGTTGCCGATCCTGTAATTATGGGGGAAAGGGATGACGGCAAAGGGCTCGTCAGCGTTCTTTTTATAGAGAAGGAGCTCGATACCCGTAGCCTGGTTGGATGAGATGGTGAAATTGACCCCGCAGGGGATGGCAGTGGCTCCCATCAGGTCATAAATACCCGGCCTGATGTCAAAACCCGACACCCTGCCTAAGGGGTACATATGGAAGCGCCCGTATTTCGGCACCTCCGGATCCATGTCATATACCGGTTTCCAGTGATCGTGCGGGCTTTCGTCGGAGATCTTTTTCGCTTTTTTCATTAAGGACCGCTTCCTTTCTATTGTAGTTCAGCCGGGCTGTAAAACCCGGCTGAACGTTTTTATTGCTATTTTGTTTTTGTTTGCTTTACACCTGTCTTACTGCTCTTCTGCTGCTGCTTTGCGGCGCTTCTTATCATCATGGATGATCTTTCCTGCTACCAGTGCTGCTGCTGCGAGGATCAGTATCCAGAATACCAGGTTCATTTCGTCACCTGTTACAGGTGCCATCCTGTCACCCAGAACTCCGCTGTCAGGTCCCTTCCTTACACCAAGGACTCCGCTTGAAGGTCCAAGCTTAACGCCGTTGATGTCGCTGCCAAACAGGCGGACTCCCAGTACTCCTGATGAAGGAGCTGCTGCCCTGCTGTCCGGAAGTACCGCTACTCCCTCAGGAGTATCCACTTCCACATATCCGGGCGGTACCACGGTGGTGGAACCGGGTGTTGAGCTTCCGGGCGGCGGTGTGATGTAGGTAGTAGTTGTTGTAGTTGTGGAGCTGGAGCTCCTTCTCCTTCTCGACGTACTTGTGGTGGTAGGCGTCGATGTGGAGCTGGTGGTGCTTGTAGAGCTGCTGCTTGTGGTGCTTGAGCTCGTGTAGGTTGTGGTACTGGTCGTTGTAGGTGTCGACGTGGAGCTCGTTGTGCTGCTTGAGCTGCTGTCGTCATGACGCCTCCTGTAGTTAGGGATAGGTCCCTTGCCCGCTGTTGCGCTGGGCTTGTAGAAGGTCTCATCATTCAGGTTTGCTTCATTGATGGTGAAGAAGTAACCCTTCTGATCGTCGAAGGCATAATTGCTGTCTCCGTTGTCTATCTCTACGAAGCAGTACTCGCCCCAGATAAGGTTATTGACCTCGATCACACCGTCTGCATCCGTAGTATAGGTTCCCTGCCTGTACCAGTTAACATCAGCCATGGTCTTGGATACTGCAAGCTGAGCTCCTGTCTGAGGCAGATCCTTCATGTAAAGCTCGAAGGTAACGCCCTTGAACGGCTCCTTCACCCATCCGTTTCCGGAAGGTGTAACCTTGATCTTCTTGAGCTTAGCACTTCCGAAGTAAGGCTTGTTCTCAAATACCAGATCGATCTTGCCCTTTTCCGTGCTGAGCTTCAGATTCTCCGAAGCAGGATTAACTGTTATGTTTCCGTCCTCATCGATGGTAAAGGTATCCTTTGCCGAAGGATCTTCCTTCTTATAGCCGTAAGGTGCCTTGACCTCAACCACCTTGTATTCACCGGCGGCAAGGCCTTCCGTGATGGTAGCGGGGGTGGTGAATTCCTTGCTGAAGCCTTCAGGACCCGTAACCTTAAGGACTGCTCCCGACTTCTCCTCACCGGAGTTCTTGTCTACCTTCACCAGACGGATCTCATTGCCGTAGTTGGTGAATGCGCAGATATCGATCTCGATAGCCTCTCCGGTAAAGAACTGCTTAATGGACTTCCAGAGGGTCTTATTTGCACTCTCTGTATTCTCATCATTCCTGTTCTTAATGGTATCGATCTCATAAGCTATGGAGAGCTTACCCTTTTCGTCCTTGCTGACTTCTATGATGATCTCATAGGCTGCCTTGCTGTACTGGATATTCTCGTCTCCGCCGTACTCCTCATAGAGCAGGTACTTATGAGTGCCCACCTCGTCACCGCTGTACTTCAGGTTGAAGCTGTCTTCCTTGCTGTGGAGCGTGATCTGCTTAGTCGTTCCGCTGTCCTCATCCTTTAAGTAGAATGTGAAGCCTGACTCAGGCAGAGGAGCTTCCTTGCCGTTGACCTTGTAGATCTTCCGTACAGGGATCTCTATCTCCACATTAGGGGTATTGATCACGGTAACCTCAGGAGTCACATTCTCCGTGATGGTCCCGCTTGTATTTCCTCTGTAGCTTACTGCATAGATACGGCCGTTGTAATCGGTCTTCGTCTCTGTGACGGTATAACCTACTCCGATAGGAAGACCAGATGCGGTGAGGCTTTCTCCATTCTTCAGCTTGAATGCGGCTTCTCCGGCCTTGAATTCCATCTCGCCGAACTTGCCTTCTATTGACTTGTCATCAAGGCTTACAGCGAATTCAAACTCTGTACTCAGATCCTTCTGATTCTCGCTGTTAACCTCCTTGGTAACCTTGAGGCCGCCGGCCTTTCTGCTGTTTACAAAGGCCAAGGACGCCTTTCCGGTTCCGAGAGCTCCGGTCACGCTGTAACCCTCAGCTCCGTTAACTGTGGTATTGAAGTTGGCTACCAGATATCCGGCCTCATCCCTTACCTCGGTCACGGTGTAGGTCACTCCGTAAGGAAGACCTGTGATCTCCTTGCTTTCTCCGCCCTTCAGGCTGATGGTTGCCTTTCCGTCGGTAAGGCTTACTCCGTCAAAGCTTCCGGTAACCTTCTCTGAAAGCTCGATATCGAAGGTGAAGGATCTGTCCTTATCTGCAGCTATTGCATTTACGATCTCCTTGCTGATCTCAATGGAGCCGGTCTTTCTTTCATTGATGACCTTAGCTGTCGCCGTGCCGTTCGTGTCAGGAATGGTACCCGTCTGACCCTCATAGCTTACGGTATAGAGCTGGGCTTCATCAGGATCCTCGAAGGTCTCGGTAACAGTGTAGGCTGTTCCCTGAGGAAGACCTGTAGCGGTCTTTGTCTCACCGTCTGCGAGAGTAAACTCCGCAACATTGCTGTTGAATCTGATCTCACCGTAAGGACCGGTGATATTCAGGTCACTGTCCAGAGTGATCTTAACCTTAAAGTTCTTTGCCTTGTCTTCAGCGGTACCGTTCTTAACCTCCTTGGTAACGCTCAGTCCGCCTTCGTTGCGAACATTGGTGAACTTAGCTCCGGATATTGACGTACTGATGACTCCGGTAACTCCGGTGCTTGTAGGTGTAAATCCGTTCTCCGTCTTCTCGGATACAGTGTAGCTGATGCCGGTAGGAAGGCCTGTAGCGGTCTTCTTCTCGCCGTCCTTAAGCTTGAACTCAGCCTTTCCGTTTGTGAAGCTGATCTCACCGTAGTTATGCTGTGCATCGGTATTGATGGACTTGTCGCTGAGTTCAACCGTGAACTCGAACTCCTTGGTCTTATCAGCATCCGTGGAGCTGGTCACGCTCTTCTCAACACTTAAGCTTCCTGTATCTCTCGTGTTCTCAAAGGCTGCTGCTGCAACGCTGTCCTTATCCACGGTAAGCTCTGTCCCGCTTCCGGGAACTCCGTTTACCTTTGTGGTGAAGCCGTCAACCGCTGCCTCTGTTACATTGTACTTAACTCCCACAGGCAGACCCTTGATGGTCTTCTTTTCGCCGCCCTTAAGGGTAATGGTGGCGCTTGTGCCTGTAATGGACATTTTGGATGTCCTGCCGCTCTGATCCACTACTTCGAACTCTCCGTCCAGAGCCTTGCTGAACTGCAGACCGAACTCGAATTCCTGATCCTTGTCCGCTGCCGCATCACTTATCAGGCTCTTAGAGATCTCGATATCATTGACATCACGGCCGTTCTTGAATACTACATTGTTCTCAGCTGCGATGGTACCGCTTGCGCAGGGATCGGAACCGCTTATATCCACATCCTTGCCATCCACAACTATGCCCTGAAGGACTATCTCGCCTGAAGAGCGTTCCTTAACCGTGTATCTTACGCCCTGAGGAAGATTTGAAATGGTCTGGCTCTCGCCGCCCTTCAGCCTGATCGTGGTCTTTCCCTTATCGAAGGTGACGCCGTAGGCCATGTCTTCCTGTACTATCTCAGGCTCCTTGCCTTCCTTATACTTGATATTGTACTTGCCGTAAGCTCCGTCTACCCTTGTGTCATCCAGTATCACATCAAAGATAAATTCCTGTGATGCATCGGCGGGAACCGTGCTTACAAGTTCCTTACTGATGGTAAGGGTTCCCTTGTTCCTCGGGTTGTCAAAGTGGATAACATGTCCGATGTCATCCACGGCTCCGGTATAGCCGTCATGGTACAGTGAGGTCATGAGATAGGTGTTCTCTTCCTCTACCGTATAGTGTACTCCGTTGGGCAGTCCTTCGATCACTACCTCCTGTCCGTCCTCAAGAGTTGTATGAGCTACGCCGTTTGTGAATACCAGACCGCCGTAAGTACCGCTTACACTGGTATCATCCAGGGTGATGGTGAAGGGATATCCGATCTCCTTATCCACATCGCTCTCAACAGTCTTATGGATCACGAGACCACCGGTATTCCTGATATTCTTGAAGGAAACCGTATCCGTTCCGTTCGCTTCGATGGTTCCTGAAGCAAACTCATCAGTTACGGAATCTCCGCCGGATATGGTGGTCAGGAAGTCAGCTTCCTTAGCCTCTGTCTTGATCTCTTCTACCTTATAGGTAACACCCTCGGGAAGATCCTCGGCTGTCCTGGTCTCACCGTGCTTTAAGGTGATGGTGTCATCCACACCGTTTACGAAGGTCATCTCACCGTACTGTCCGTTCAATGTGCTTCCTGCAGCATCGGTAAGGGTAACCCTGAACTTGAATGTTTTATCTGTCTTGTCGCTGCCTGAAGGACTTACAACTTCCTTAGATACGCTTAAGCTTCCGGTCCTTCTGTAGTTCTTGAATACAGCCTTTCCGTTGGCAACGATGCTTCCTCCGGTGAGGGTAGCGTCTGCCTTAACGGTGCCGTTAACTTCCACATCGAACTTCTGTCCTTCGGCCAGGACTTCCTTTATGGAGTAGCCTGTTCCTATAGGCAGACCTGCGATGGTAACGGATCCCTTGCCGCTTGCGTCTGTTGTGATCTTAACGCCTGTGGCCTTGCCATCGGTGAAGATTACACCGTTGAATTCTCCGCTAATGGTGTTGTTATCCAGCTCGATGTCAAAGCTGTATTCCGATGCCAGCTCATTTGCCACTGAGGTTCCGAGAACTACCTTCTCTATCACAAGGATTCCCACATTCCTCTTATTGGTGAAGGCTGCTACCTTTACGATCTCCGGATCGATTGCTGTGAATCCTGTGGAGTGAGTAACAGTGGTTCCCACCGTGGTCTCAAAGTCTTCCTCGGTTGCCTCGGTAACCCTGAACTCTACCCCTGCAGGAAGTCCGCTTATTACGTTCTCATTATCTCCTTCCCTGCCTGTAAGGGTGGTGGTGGCAACACCGTTTTCGAAGGTCACATCCTTCAGTGTTCCGGTATATGTGCCGTTTACTGTGTTGTCATTTAGTTCTATGGTAAATGAATAGGTCTTTTCCTTATCAGCGGGAACAGGGCTTACTACCGTCTTGGAGATCTTGATCTTTCCTTCTTCCCTGCTGTTTGTAAATTCTGCGGAAGCAGCCTTTGCCTTATCGATGTTTCCGCTTGCGCCCTTCTTCTCTACCTTGAAGGTAACGCCGTCAACGGTAACCTTTCCGCCGTCCTCGCCTGTCTCTGTTACGGTATAGCCGAGGCCGTTTGCCAGACCCTCTGCGGACTTGCTCTCTCCATCCTTAAGGGTGAAGGTGGCAACGCCGTCTGCAAAGGTCATTTCTCCGTAGGTTCCGCTTACGGTCTTGTCGCTTAATTCTACCTTGAAGGAGAAGTCCTTAGCCTTGTCTGCGGGAACGCTGCTTACTACGCTCTTGCTTACAATGAGGCCGCCCTCGTCCTTCTTATTTGTAAATGCCGCTACGGACTTAACCGAGCCGATGTTTCCTGTCTCGCCGGTCTTTGTGGTAACAAAGGCATCATCAACCTTTTCTTCAACGGTGTATCCTACGCCGATAGGAAGATTTGTTGCGCTCTTTGTCTGACCGTGATGTAAGGTAAAGGTTGCAACGCCGTCCTTAAATTCCATTCCTCCGAACTTGTAATCGTCGGTGGTATTGATGGTGGTGTCGCTTAAGGTTACCGTGAACTCAAAGTCCTTCGTAAGATCTGAAGGAGTGCTGCTCGTAACGGACTTGGTAACATCCAGGTCACCGGTAGCCTTGCGGTTTGTAAAGCTTACAACCGACTCTGCGCTTCCTATGGTTCCGGTCGCTCCCGTGCTTTCGGCAGGATATATGAAGCCGTCTGCCTGTACTTCGGTCACGGTATAGCCTGTGCCCTGAGGAAGACCCTTGATCTCCTTCTTTCCGTTGCCCTTGATGGTTATGGAAGCCTCACCTTCGGTAAACTGAACATCACTGTACTTTCCGGTGATCCTGTTATCGGTAAGTTCAATATTGAAGGTGAATTCCTTATCAGTCCTGTCTGAAGGAACAGGGCTTATAACGGTCTTCGAAATGGAGATGTCTCCCAGCTGCTTCTTATTGGTGAATACAACGCTCTTTGTACCTGCTGTTACGGTACCTTCTGCTTCTGCAGGATCCACATCGAATCCGGCGCTGCTCTGTTCGGTCTCCTTTATCACATAGGTTGTTCCGGTAGGCAGCTCGTCTATGGTAACTGTCTTGCCGCCCTGAACCGTAACGGTTCCTTCGCCGTTCTCAATGCTTACTCCGTCAGCACTCTTATTGATCCTCTTGTCGCTTAATACGATGGAGAAGGTGTAGAGCGCATCCTCGTCAGCCTTGATGGGACTTACCACCCTCTTGGAGATGTCGATGCTGCCTGTATCCCTCTTATTTGTGAACTTAGCAGCTGCAGCATCTTCATCGCTTGCGGGGATGTATCCCTCTATGGTCTCTGCAGGTGAAGCTGTAAAGCCTTCCTCATGGCTTTCCTTAACAACGAACTTAATGCCCTTGGGAAGTCCCGTAGCGCTCTTTGACTGACCGCTCTTTAAGGTGAAGCCTGCAGTGCCGTTTGTGAAGTCCATGTCTCCGTACTTGCCGCTTAAGTTCTTGTTGTTCGGCAGCTCGACGGTGAAAGTGAATTCCTTCTCAAGATCCGCATTGATAACGCTCTCTACGGTCTTGGTCACGATGAGGCCGCCCTCTTCCTTGGTATTGGTAAATGCTGCGGTCTGTACGGAAGTATTGATGGTGCCTGTGTCCCCGGTCTTGGTGGTCACATAGGCGTCATCCTTCTTCTCTGTTACGGTGTATCCCACATTGATGGGAAGTCCGGAAGCCGTGCTCTTTCCGTTGTGCTTCAGCTTGAAGGAAGCTACACCGTCTGTAAAGGTCATGTCACCGAAGGTTCCGGTGATGGTGGTATCTGCCAGTGTAACGGTGAACTCGAACTCTGCGTCCGTAAGATCCGATGCGGTGCTGGAAACAACGGTCTTTGTAACCTCCAGTCCGCCGGTCTTTCTCTCGTTCTTAAATGCAGCCGTAACGTCCGCATCAGCCAGGGTTCCGGTAGCATTTTCGGGAACAGTGGTGGTGAATTCAGCACTGTAGTCCGCTTCCGCTATGGCATATCCTATTCCCTTAGGAAGTCCTGTCGCGGTCTTGCTGCCGTCGCCGGTGATGGTAACCTGAGCCACACCGCTGTTAAATGTCATGTCACCGTAAGTTCCGCTTATGGTGGTATCGCTGAGGGTTACGGTAAAGTTGTAATCCTTTTCCTTGTCAGCGGGAACGGGGCTTACTACTTCCTTGCTTACGGTAAGGCTCCTTACCTCCCTTGTGTTAACGAATGCCGCTTCGGAAAGAGTGGTGGTTATGGTTCCGGTTGCACCTGTCTTTTCAGGCTCTCCGAAGTTTGTAACGGTTGCTTCAGTTACTTCGTAGGTATAACCTACAGGGATCTCCTCGATAGTTACGGATCCCTCTCCGTGAACAGTGATCTCTGCCCCTGCGGAACCGTTAAAGGTCACGCCGCCGAAGGTTCCGCTTACTGCGCTGTCGCCGTTCTTTAATACTACGGTGAAGGTGTAATCGGCATTCTTGTCAGCGGGAACAGGGCTTACCACTGATTTGCTTATCTTAAGGCTTCCAACCTCACGGGTATTGGTGAATGCCGCATGAGCGGTCTCGGTATCGCTTATGGTTCCGGTCTCACCTGTGTAAGTGGTGTTGAAGCCATCATAGGTTTCCTCGGTAACTTCATAACGAAGTCCCTTCTTAAGGCCTTCCGCACTCGCCTGCTCTCCGTCCTTAAGGGTGAAGGTTGCAACGCCGCTTATGAATTCCATATCACCGTACTGTCCGTTTACTGTGGTATCGTTAAGGGTTACGGTAAATGCGAAGTCCTTGTCCTTGTCGGAGTCATCGGCACTTACAACACTCTTGGTCACAAGCAGTCCGCCCTCACTCTTTGTATTGGTGAAGGAAGCTGTGGAAAGTGTTCCTGTTATGGTTCCTGTATGTGTCCTGTTTTCGGGATTTGTCACATACTCTTCATTTAATTCTTCTTCAACGGTGTAAGCAAGGCCCACAGGAAGCTCTGAAGCGCTCTTTGTCTCGCCGTCCTTAAGTGAGAAGGTGGCAACACCGTTTGTGAAGCTCATCTCACCGAACTCGCCGTTGATGGCTGCCTGTGCTCCATCCTGATAGAGAGTAACGGTAAAGTTGAAGCTCTGGTTTGTAAGATCTGAAGCGGTGCTGGAAACAACGGTCTTTGTAACCTCCAGATCTCCTGTCTCTCTTGTATTTGTAAATGCTGCTGTTGCAGCTGTTCCGCTTATGGTTCCCTCTGTACCTGAGGACTCTGACAGTGCAAAGTTGCTGTCTTCAGCCTCAACTACGGTATAGGTCACGCCCTGAGGAAGACCGGTGATGGTCTTTGTCTCTTTGCCGTGTACCACGATGTCCCTTGCAACGCCGTTCACAAAGGTTACGCCGTCGTAGGTCTTATTGATGGTGCTATCTCCGAGAGAAATGGTGAATTTGAATTCCTGGGTCTCTTCTGCGGGGATGCTGGAAACAACGGTCTTGCTTATGCGAAGCTCGCCGGGCTTCCTGGTATTTGTAAACTTAACGATGGCCGGGCTCTCCTTTGAGATCCTGCCCTTGTTGTTCTCGGGAGCTACATCAAAGTAGAAGTCGGACTGATCGGTCCCAACCTCGGTTATCTCATAGGTAATGCCTGAAGGAAGGTTGCCGATGGTCTTTGTCTCGCCGCCCTTAAGGGTAACGGTTCCTCTGCCGTTTACGATGTTTACGCCGTCCTCGCTCTTGTTGACGGTCTCGTCTCCCAGAACGATATTGAAGGTATAGGTAGCGTTCCCGTCAGCCGGGATGGGGCTTACAACTGCTTTGCTGAGCTTGATATCGCCGGTATCCCTGGTATTTGTGAATGCAACTACTGCAGTACCGTTATTATCCGGGATGGAACCGGTGGATCCGGTGGAGGTGGTGGTATAACCATCAGCCTTTTCCTCGGTCACGGTATATCTGAGACCCTTTGCAAGGCCTGTAGCTGTCCTGCTCTCGCCGTCCTTCAGAGTGAAGGTTGCGACGCCGTCAATGAATTCCATGTCACCGTAAGTTCCGCTTACCCTGCTGTCGGAAAGGGTTACGGTAAAGCTGAATTCCTGATTCTTATCAACTCCGACGGAGCTCTGAACCGTCTTGCTGACGGTAAGTCCGCCCTCGTTCTTTGTATTGGTGAACTTAGCTTCTGAAAGAGCCGCGTTGATTGTGCCCTCATCCCCTGTCTTTCCGGAGAGAACGTACGCATCATCGGAAGCCTCTGTAACCACATAGCCGACTCCCAGAGGAAGTCCTGTTGCCTTCAGCTTCTCGCCGTCCTTCAGAGTGAAGGTTGCAACACCGTCAGTGAAATCCATCTGACCGAACTTGCCGCTTACAGTATTGTCGTTCAGTGTTACGGTAAATTCAAAGTCCTTGGTGGTCTTGTCGGAAGCGGTGCTGGAAACAACGGTCTTCGATACCTCCAGATCTCCGGTCTTCCTGGTGTTGATGAATTCTGCGGTAA